>JAQUZA010000113.1 GCA_028691595.1 Candidatus Rifleibacteriota bacterium | reverse complement strand
GGCAGATTCAGCGCGTTCAGAATAAATTTTTACAGCGCGTTCTTCCATGGAAATCGCGGCAGAAATGGCTGCTGATTCATAATCCGCACCATTTATCCTGTTGATGATGTCCTGGTTGATAACCTGGTCGGCAGCCAGGCGGATATCTTCGCTTTCATTGAAGCTGCCGGCTTCAAATCTTCCCTTTTCTTTCATGGCTTTATATTGCTTCAGAAGGGCATGAATATGATCCTGCTCTTCTTCTGCCATGGTTTCGAAAAATTCACGAACAGAAGCATGTTGAGTATGTTCGGCGACCTTGCTGTAAAATGACTTGCCACGTTTTTCGAGCAGCAGAGCCTGTTTAATGATATCAAGAGAGCGTTCGGCGTTCATTTGTGCCTCCCTGAGAAATTTTGTAACATTTGTACTAATAATATAAAGCCACCTGGCAAACGCAACCAGATTTTTTCGGAGCGCCCATAATGGGTCCTTCATTTCCCATAGAAAAGCTCTGAACCTTCACAGAGCGCTCAGATTGCAAATATCTGATGCCATTACGGTTTCATGCTACAATTAACTGACCGTAAGAATTCTTAAGATATAGAGGGTGCAATATGCGAATATTTACAGCTGTTGTAGAAAAATGCAAGTCTACAGGTTTATATATTGGTTATATTCCCGGGTTACCAGGAGCCCACACTCAAGGCGAAACCCTCGATGAACTAAATTATAACCTCAGAGAAGTTGTTGAAATGCTTCTGGAAGACGGTGAGCCCTCTGTTGACTCTGAATTCGTCGGCACACAGTCGGTTAAGGTCGCCTGAAGTGATCAGTGGCCCAGTTTTAACAGCCACACCGTTCACAAGGGGATGAACAAAGCCTGGCGAAGCTTCGCAGGTTACGCAATGACTTTTCCCAAATGAAACAATTATACTGATATTGAACCCAAAAGCTGGGGTAGCCAACAAAAAGGTTTAAACTTTTTCGGGCAAAGGATGCTATAATTGCCGCGCCGGCGCAGAAATGTGCGTCAGCAAAACAAAATTCATGGAAATTTGAAGATGCCGCAGCTACTGAAGCTTTTTTTGACCTTTTTTAAGATCGGCATGTTTACTCTGGGTGGCGGTTACGCCATGGTACCGCTCATTCAGCGCGAAATCGTCGAAAAGCGACAATGGATCGAAGAAAAAGAGTTTTATGAACTGCTGGCCATGGCCCAGTCTTCGCCCGGGCCGGTGGCCGTTAACGCTTCGGTATTTGTTGGCTACAAAGTCGGGGGCGTTACCGGCAGTATTGTTGCAACGCTCGGTACCACAATTCCATCTTTTGTGATCATTCTCATCATTGCCGCCTGGTTGGTTGATTATCGCAGCAACCCTTATGTCGAAGCATTTTTCAAGGGAATCCGCCCGGCGGTGGTTGCCATGATCGCAGCCCCGCTCTATGCGCTGAGCCGGGCCATGAATATCGGCACAGCCGGCCTGTGCCTGGCCGCAGCGGTAGCTTTGCTCGTCGCGTTTGCCGGAATTTCGCCGGCAGTGCTGATTGCTGTTGTTGCCTGTGCAAGTCTGCTGACCGGAATTCTTCGCCAGCGCCGGCAAAAACAGGTGTAGCCATGCAAATTTATCTGTCTTTGTTCGCGACTTTTTTCAAGATCGGTCTTTTTGGCTTTGGCGGCGGTTACGCCATGCTGCCGCTGATTCAGCACGAGGTGGTCGCTGCCCCTCACAAATGGTTAAGCATGACTGATTTTATCGATATTGTTGCAATCTCGCAGATGACACCCGGCCCAATCGCCGTTAACAGTGCAACTTACGTCGGATATACAGTCTCAGGCAGTGCCTGGGGAGCAGTGGTTGCCACCCTCGGAGTGTGTCTGCCGCCACTGATTATCATGTTGCTGATCTCGAAGTTTTACCTTAAATTTCGCGAAAATCATTATATGGAAATGGTATTTTCAGGCCTGAAACCGGCAATCATAGGCTTGATTGCTGCCGCGGCCCTGACACTGATGAATTCACACAATTTTATTGATTACAAAAGCGCTCTTATTTTTTTGGCCGTATTTGCAGCCACTGTCTATAAACTTGACCCGATCAAACTGATACTGGCATCTGGCCTGGCTGGTCTGGCTCTTTATTGAAATTCTAAAATCGAAAGGCCGCTCTGTTTACCAGAGCGGCCTTTTTAATATTCTCTTTTAACGATTATTCGGTGAAAGAGGTTACCTTGATAGCGGCAAGCGGGTATTTCGGCGGATTGGCAGGCAACAGGTCGCCTTTAACGGTAACGGTTTTGCCGGTCATGGCTTCAAGTTTAACAAACAGTTCTTTGCTGTCTTTGTTGGGAATAAGACGGTAGGTGATTTCGCCGGCTTTAAGCAGAACGGTTTTGTGCTTTTCGTTCTTGCTGGCATCAGCGTCGATAACTTCGAGAACACCAGAAGTTTCAATGGCTTCAAGAGCCTTCTTTTCTTTGCCAGCAGCTGGTTTAGTCACTTCTTCAGTTACCGTCGGAACCGGCTGGGTTGCATCGATGACAGTTGCGTCAGGAACTGGAGCATCTTCAGCGCGTAGAGCGGCACCAAAACCAATTACCATACAAACAGCCAGAGCGAGACCTAAAAATTTTCTCATCGAGAAATTCCTCCTGTAGAAATCCGAAAACATGCTGGGATTATACTGCCAAACATAAAAAAGCCAAACATTTTTCAAACCCGAACCGGTTAATTTCATCGATCAACGCTTCAACCGCACTATACATATTCGATCTGCTCTGCCTGTCGGAAAAAATTGAACCGGGGGCAGACCCATTCGAGTCTGCCCCCGGTTAGCGTTACTGGCTTAAAAAGCTATCAGCGGCTACCTGCAAAGGTTTTACCTTCGCGGCGCTGCCTTCTGGGTGCGTTTGCGCCACCTTTTTTGGCGGGCACGGGCCAGGCTGATTTAGTTTCAGTTCTGGCCGGGCGGCGGCGACCTTCAGATGCAACTTCTCTGGTCGGAAATGAAGACTGACGCTGCGGCTTGCGCATAGCAGGCTCTTCGGTCTTTGCCGGTACACGGCTGCCACGATCGAGAGAAATTTCAAGCTGGCGTTTGCAGATCCAGGCGGTTTTAAGTTTCCGGATCATTTCTTCGGGCATATCCTGGGGCAGATCGACGGTGCTGAATTCGTCAAACAATCTGATACGGCCGATGTATTTGCTGGCCATACCGGTTTCACCGGCGATAGCGCCGACAATGTGACCAGGCTGAACGCCGTGAACCTTGCCGACTTCGATGCGGTATCTTTCCATGCCTTCTTCCTGTTCTTCGTCGTCACGGCGGGCACCGCGACCCTGAGCAGCTCTAGGTTTGCGGCCAGCTGTTTCGGGCACGAATTCACGGAAAGGAGCATTTTCGACCCGCTGTATTTCGGGTTTAGCTACGAGAAGAAGGGGGGTATTGCCCTGGAACATGCGGGCAGTTGCGGCTGCGATTTCGATTGGGTCAGCCTGGTTATCGGCACAGTACTGTTCAACCAGTTCTTTGAAAATCTGAATATCAGGGCTGGCCATAGCTTCTTTGATTTTGTTCTTAAAAGCTTCGATGCGTCTTTTGTTGATAAAATCGGCGGTCGGCAGCTGCATCGGAGCGATGGTCTGGCGGGTAGCCTTTTCAATGATCTGCAGCAGACGGCGCTGACGGGGAGAAATAAACATGATCGCTTCACCGCTGCGACCGGCACGGCCGGTGCGACCAATGCGATGCACGTAGGTTTCAGGGTCATTCGGAGCATCATAGTTTACAACGTGGCTGATGCGGTCTACATCGAGACCACGGGCAGCAACGTCAGTGGCAACGATAATATTGAGCTTGCCACTTTTGAGCTGTTCGATGATACGTTCGCGCTGATTCTGCGGAATGTCACCATTAAGAGCAGCGGCAGCAAAGCCACGGCCGACGAGCTGTTCGGCCACTTCGATGGTATCGATTTTGGTTTTAACAAAAATCAGAATTGCATCATAGGGCTCAGCTTCGAGAATTCTCGACAGAGCATCGAGCTTGTTAAGACCGGTAACCTGCCAGAAACGCTGACGGGTTGCTTCAACGGTGGCAGTTTTTAGCTTGATCGAAATTTCTTCAGGATTTTTGAGGAAACGTCTGGAAATGGCCCTGATATCGGCGGGCATTGTTGCCGAGAACATGCATATCTGCCTTTTTTCGGGAGCACGTTCGAGAATCCATTCAACGTCTTCTTTGAAGCCCATGCGCAGCATTTCGTCAGCCTCATCGAGAACCAGACAATTGATGCCGTCAAGGTTGAGAGTGCCACGGTCAATGTGATCCATGACACGACCGGGAGTACCGACAACGATATGAACGCCACGGCTCAAAGAGCGCAACTGGCCGCTGTATTCCTGGCCACCATAGACCGCAAGGGTCTTGATGCCCTTGAGGTGAGCCGAATACTTTTTAAAAGCTTCGCAAACCTGCAGAGCCAGTTCGCGGGTTGGTGTCAAAATAAGAGCCTGGGGCTCGTGACGATCAACTTCGATGCGTTCGAGCAGTGGCAGAGCAAAAGCTGCCGTCTTGCCAGTACCGGTCTGGGCCTGGCCAACAACATCACAACCGGTCATCAGCACAGGAATCATGGCTGCCTGAATGGCAGTAGGGGTTTCATAACCCGAATCGATAAGAGCCTTCAAAACTGGCTCGTTAAGACCAAGATTGGCGAAACCGGAAATCTGTTCGAAATTGTAACTCATTAGTGTGTTCCTTTGCATTGATTAGAGCCGAAAAAACCAGTCAGCATAATCAAACCGCTGCCCCGCCATATCATGGTTCGGTGCAGATGCCCAGCTTAGCGATGTCAGATTTTTTCACGCACAGGCCGCATAAAACGGCGGGAAAACCAGTCACCTGACTGGCAGAAACCCTGTGCATTTTTACCCGACCCCCCGGGCATACGCAAAGGGTATTTATGAAGATAACACAAAAGCGATATTTTGACCAGCTAATTTTCGATCTTTTTTATAATAGCTAATAAATAGCTGATAATTTCATGATCGGCAGCGCCATCAGATCAGCAATTACCGGTGAGTAAGCAAACAAGCAGCAAAAGACAGCAAAAATTTGTCCGAGAATCGCTGCGATCAACCTGACACCAGCTGAAAAGGCAACAACAGGTTAGAATTTTCCGCTTAAAGGCCTTATTCTGAACGAAAAACCTGATTTAATTTTGTATTCAGAGCCTGCAGAACCAAGATCAGCACCATACTGATAATCATCAGCAGCCTGCCAGGTAGTTTCAAAAAAGAAGGGCCAGGCACGCTTTTTACCTTTAAAGCTCCAACCAATTTTAAAAATCTGGTGCCCAAGAGAAATCGAAGTGGTGGTAATCGTTTCATCTGCTGACTTCCCGCCCAATCGGGCAATCTCTTCAGCAAATGCTGCTGACGGAGCAAATCGATGCACAGCAACTCCAGCCCCGGCAAAAAATTTGCGGTTAAAAAAGTGCCGGTAACCGGCATCCAGGCGACTATAATCAACCCGACTGCCTGATTTAAGGTCGAGGTATCTTAACGGAAGCCAGGAAGTATTCAATGTCAGCTTACCATACTCAGTTATTTGCTTAGACATACCAAGACGTGGGCCAACACTCCAGTCCATGCCTTTGCGTTTCCAGCGGAACGTGGCTCCCGGCTTGAATTTCCAGCCAAAGTCAGATGGCCCGGTACTCTTCTGGCCGCCCATTTTTAACTTTGCTTCAATTTTTTGCTGTAACCAGCTCGTCTTTTGTTCAGAAGCCAGCCTCACAGACCCGGATGCCGGTTCGGCAGCAGCAGAAAAAACAGGAAGCAAAACAGCGAACCCCAGCACGAAAATGGTTCTAAATAAAAGTGACTTCACCGTGTCTCCAAATTTAAACAAGTCTTACCAGATAATCGGATCTTAAACAAAATAAACCCAGCACTTTAATACGCGAATGATTGATAACCATAAAATGAACAGCAGTCTGAAAAGATTGCTTATTTTCACGTGAAATATAGACCAGGCGAATAGATAAGTGGCAATAATACTTTTTGTAATTAAAAAAACATAATGTATTCAGGGTTATTGAGTTCTCACCCCTTTACCGGTAGACTTAATGACAGGAAAAATAAATGCAGATAACCAAAGAGCGATTTTTGATGATGGTGGCGGCAATGATAGCAGTTGCCGGGTTTCTTGCCTGGCAGGTACAGGGCATCGCCGCAGAAGACACCGGTACAGCCGACACCATTTACCTGGTAATCACCATAATAATCATCGCATTTCTCATTCGCATCGAAGCATTCAACGCTGCCCTGGCCGTTATTTATGGCAGCTCGCTGCTGTTCTGTTTTTTTTATATCTTTGTCGCCCCTTTCGAAGCACCGATAATCATGTTTTTATTCTTCTGGCCGGCCTTGCTCTGGCAGAAGCGCAAAATCGAATTCTGGCAATTGTCTTTGATCGGGGCAGCCCTGATTGCCCTGAGCTGGAAAACCCTGGGTCGGCCGGCAATTCTCATTCTACTGGCACCCACCTGCCAGATTCTGGCAATTCGCCTGACCGGCAGTGTAAACACCAGATTTTCGCACGAAGAGGCCAATATGAGCCTGAGCTTGAGCTATAAGCAGAAGCAGGCAATGAAAGATCGCAATAGTTCAAACTCAGACTGGTGGGAAATCATAAGACCAGAAATAGAAGCTTTTCCATTGCGACTGCAGGAAGTCTGGCAGGATTTCACGGGGAACTCACCGCGACGGCAGATGACCGGTACCGGCCTTGCAGATATGAAACTGCTGCAGCTTCAGAACGCCGCAAAAATGTCGCAGGCACTCACCAGCATTAAAAAGCGCGACCAGCACTTTGCGCCCGATTCCTTCATCAAACGCATTGAAAAAATCTTCTGGAAAGTACAGAACGCCTGGTATGACCAGAAAATCGATACCGTACAGCACCTTGTATCTGATGCCCTTTTTGAGCAGTTCAAGCGCCAGATCGATGAGCAAAAGGAATCTGGAATCAGATTCAAACACAGCAACATGACCATTTATGAGGCCAGAATCGCTCAGGTCAACTGTGACAACAGTTTCGACGTAATTCATATTTTCATCAGAGCCTCATCTGCCGATTCTATGTTCGACCTCACCACCGGAGAAACCTTAGCCCGGAATGAGGAAAATAGAAGATTCAGCGAATACTGGACTTTTATCAGGCGGCCTTCGGCCAAAACGCTACAAAAACCTGGCCTGCTTGAAGGTGTCTGCCCCAACTGCGGCACCCCGATAGAAATCGGGCAGGCTACTGTCTGCGGCTCATGCGGATCATTCATCAGATCTGGCTTCTACGACTGGGTTCTGGCGCACATCACCCAGGCCTGCGAATGGGAATACAACGAACCATCATTGATCAGCGACTGGAATGTCATGAAAAACAGCGACCCGGATTTCAATATTCAGCAGATTGAAGACCGCAGCGGTGTCATTTTCTGGATGCTGCGACTCGCCGAGCGCCAGCGGTCAGTTGACCCGGTCAGAAGGTTTGCCACCGAAGCCTATTGTGATTTTTACCAGAGCTTGCAGAATGAAACCTCCGGCATTGGCAGCAGCTTCATGGAAAGTGTTGCCCTCGGGTCGATAATGCTTAAAGGGTTCAAATTCAACCCCCACTGGAACAAGCTCTACGTGCTGGTAGTCTGGAGCGGCGTACCCGTTACCCGAAACGTTGCGGGCAAGGTCGTCGAGGGCCGCCGGGTCAGCAAAGTCGTGCGCGAGGTTCTGATTCTGGGGCGACGAAGCGGAGTAAAAACCGGCGTTCAAAATACCCTGAGCAGTGCCCACTGCCCGAATTGCGGCGGCCCACTGGTTTCAGCATTTGCAATCACCTGCAATTACTGTAATACAATTTTAAACGAGGGCAGCAACAGCTGGATTCTTGAAAGAGTCGTTGCCGAAAGCGACCCCGAATATCAGAACATGCTTGCCAGCAGAAAAACCGAAAAAGTAGAAGTTGAAGATGATTCGGTTCGTTCTGCCCGCGATGTCATAACGATAATGGCACACCTGCTTCTTGCAGATGGCAAAACCGAGGTACAGGAACTGGATCTGCTTGAAAAAATTGCCGAAACCTACGGAATGACGGAATCTGACTTAAATTCGATTATCTGGGGGCTGAAGCAGGGCGAAGTTTATATTCCTGCGCCAGCCGATAACAAAGAGGCCTGGAACCTGCTCTTGTCGGCAACCAGAATGGCTCTGGCCGACGATGTCCTAACGCCCACAGAAGAGCGCGAACTTGAGATTCTCGCACAGCATCTCGGCTACTGCAAAGCAGACGTGGTGCGAGCCATCAAGGCAGAAAAAATAAGAAAATTCACAGCTGACCAGGAAGCCCTGCGTCGGGCCAACCTCGAAAAGCTTAACGCCGAGATGAAGCATATAAAAGAAACCGAAGACTTTAACGCACCAAAAGATTCTGATGAATAATAAGGGTTTAATGCGGTTTTCCCTGATGAGACGAAAAATTGCATTTTTCAAAAAAATAGTGTTTCATATATATAGAGAGAGGGAGAATTAATTCAAAGGCAACATAAAAGAAGTCCATTGCCCGCCACTGTAAAAAAATTAGTGAAGCTAGAAGATTGTTCAACGCAGGGTCAAGGTTAGCAAATTTCTCTTATCAGCTCTAAATTGTTTTCGGCAGCAGGAGGCATAAATGTCTGTATTCACACTATGGAACGACATGCGGCTCAAATGGAAACTTCTTTTTCTCGGGCTTGCCGGCGTTTTTCTTATGGCAGCAAGCTCAATTATTCTTTCCAATTATACCAACGGTACAATCAGCAGCGAAGTCGAAAAGGCAATGCTGGTCGAGGCCGAGAATCAAGGAAAACTGATAGCGGAAGGTGTTCTTAACATGGTTAAGACCCAGGACCAGCTGCTGCGAATCAAACTGGCCGGCG
>JAQUZA010000112.1 GCA_028691595.1 Candidatus Rifleibacteriota bacterium | reverse complement strand
ACCCCTTCTGCTGCGTTTTCATATGAAGCCTCTGCCCGGCAATGCCGCTGTCTCATCTGTTAATCTTGATACCATGGAAAAAGCAATGCCGGCCTTTTATCGTTCCGATATTCAGGCGGTCACGGCAGCGGCCATTGTTGCTGAATCAGTGATAGCACTGCAGCTGGCCTCTGAAATTATCGATTTTACCGGGGGCAGCAGTATGCAAAATATTCTGCTGCGCCTGCAACGGTAATAAAGAAGTTTTTGCGCAAAAAAAAAGAGGGCCGCCCCGTTTGGGGCGACCCTTTTATTTAGTCGGAGGTATCAGAATGAAGTATCGAACGCGTTATCAAACGAATCATCGATGGTGCCTGTCGGCTGAGCATTCATCGGTGCGGTAGAGGCAACCGGGTTCATACCGGTTTCCGGAATCAGAGAGGTCGGAGCTGAAGATTCAATGCTCTGGGCGATGATGTGAGGAGTGATCAGGATAATGAGTTCCTGTGATTCACCCTTCTTACCCTTGAAGCTGAACAGAGATTTGATTATCGGAATGCTGCCAAGCAACGGAATCTTGTTGCTTTCTTTGCTTTCTTCGTCTCTGATCAGGCCGCCGATAAGAATTTCTTCGCCATCTCTGACACGCACGGTGGTTTTGGCTGAGCGGGTGCCGATGACCGGATACATGTTGTTGTTGGACCATGATTCAACGAATGATACTTCAGGTTCAGCGTCAACAGTGATGTAACCGTCGTCATTGATGCGTGGAGTGATTTTGAGTTTGATACCAGTGTCTTTTTCTTTGGGGGGCTGGTCAGCGCCGCCTGGATAAATAACCTTGGTGCCGACGACGATGTTGGCTTCCTGCCCGTTAACGGCAGAGATCTTCGGATTGCTGAGAATCTTCGTTTCACTGCGTTTTTCAAGGGCTGAGAAGGTAGCCTTGAAGAGAAGATTCTCGCGGTAGAAGTCACCAAGGCCGAACATATCACCCTGCTGACCGGCGAATGCTTCCTGATACAGGCCAGAATCCGGGTTTACAGCAAAGTATTCCTTGGTTGAAAGTACCGGCAGGGCTTCAAAGTCATTGTAAGCTGCTTCGGCACCAGTCTTGCCTGTCCACTTGAAGCCGATGCTCTTCGAAGCATCAGTGTTGACTTCAACGATCTTGGCTTCCATCATGACCTGATGCACTGGTGTGTCGATGGTTTCGATAAGCTTTTTGACTTCATCGAGCAGGTCTTTGCCACCAGAGACGATAACTGCGTTAATGCGCTCGTCAGTAGCGACTTTTACATCTTTTCTGATGGTTGAAGAAATTATCTTGCTGACATCAGCTGCCTTGGCATACTGAAGACGCTTGGTAATGGTGAGACCTTTTTCAAAGGCCTCCACAAGCTTTTTCTCGTCAGCGAGAATCCAGGTGTTGCCAATCTTGCGCACTGCAAAACCGTTGGTTTTGGCGATCAGGTTCATGGCTTCTTCGTAATATACGTCAGAAAGCTTGACGGTAACCTGGCCGCGAACGCTTTTCTCGGCAATAATGTTCGTGCCTGACTGCTGGGCGATGACCTTGATGATCTGACGAATGTCAGTATCTCGGAAATCGAGGGTAATATTGTCGTCAGCCCGCAGTGAGCCTGGCAACAATATAGCGACTGTCAGAGCCGCAAACAGTAGTAAGATGTTACTTCGTTTCCTGGTGTAACCCGTGGAACTCATTCTCTTTACCTCCGAACGGTAATGTCCGACAACTAAATCTCCGACAAATGCCTTTTTCAGGTATGTCCAGTGATACATCGACAACTTTGATCAATTCATTAAGCAATTTATTAAAAATTCTTTTTTGCTGGTATAAATGGTTTCTGGCCAGCTCTTTCGCTGCTATCAGCAGGCGACTCAACATTGTTGGGCGCAGAATTTTGGAACGGGCTGACTGATTTCAGTGCCCTGCTTTGGTTGCAGATGAAACAGGTTTTTCTTCTGCAACATAGGTGTGCTTACGGTCTTCGGCTCTCTTTCTGATCTCGGTTGCAAAACTCTTTATGCTCGCAGCCAGAAAAAAAGACAGGCCAACAATACCCCAGGCAGTCCAGAAAATGTTCCTTCTCATATTTATTTCCTTTCAGAATTTTCAGATAAAAAAAAGCCGTATCAAAGGCATCTGCCAAAATGCTGTTTGCTCTGATACGGCCTTTTCTAATCTGTCTTACTTTCAGTCTTTTTCGTCGCCACCAATTTTAAAGGTGTGGCGGCGCTGTTCTTTGTTCGAATAAACGACTACCCTGTCAGAAAGAACGTCAACAACTTTGAATTTGCCTTCGACGATCTGGTCTTTGGTAACGGTCATTTCATTGTTTTCAAATTTGATGACGGCCAGGCGCTGACCTTCATTACCGACAATACCAGTGACGAAAAGTCTGATCGGTTTCACCGGCGGGGGGGCCGGTTTGCTGTCCTGCGGTCTTGAAACTGGCTGGACCGGTCTAACAGGAGGCAGAACGACTTTCTTCTCGACTATCGGTCTGAAGGGATCTTTCTTGGGGTTCTCTGTTGCAAAGGTATACTTGTTAATGAGCGCATCGACCTGTTCCTGTTCGGTCAT
The DNA here is from genome assembly GCA_028691595.1 of Candidatus Rifleibacteriota bacterium. Taxonomy (GTDB): domain Bacteria; phylum Muiribacteriota; class Ozemobacteria; order Ozemobacterales; family Ozemobacteraceae; genus Rifleibacterium. The sequence goes on along the minus strand of JAQUZA010000112.1, from coordinate 6,398 downwards.
TTTGGCAGTCTCAGCAGGTGAAGCAGAGGTGCTTTCGGCAGTCATGCCATCGCCAAGGCCCGGGTCGGGGGTCTCTGATACGGCGGCCGCCGGCGCTGCGTCGCCACCAAGCCCGTCAAGGCCGTCGAAGTCATCGAGTTCATCCTGGGCAAACAGCTGAGGAGCTGCAAGAAGGAATGCTGCCAGACAGATGATGCCCAGAAATTTGAATGGGTTGTATCCAGTCATAGTTTTTTCCTTTCTTTAGTATCCGCCGCCCATGATATAGACCTTGGCGCTTAGAGTTACGCTGAGCAGGGGACTTTTGCTTTCCCGATCCACTTCAGCCGACACGGAAACGTTCATTGACCCTGCTGCCAGATTGATGATCTTGCGTCTTTCCATAATCGTCAGAAAGCTGCCGATGTCTTTAAAAGTACCAAGAATAGTCATTTCAACAGGAAGCTCAGACCAGTCTTCAGCTCTCACCAGCGGTGAAATGCGAATATCCTGGAACTTGACCTTGAACTTGTTGGCAACGGTTTCAGTTGAATCGAGAAGTTTGGGAACTACAGTGTTGAGCTGGTTTGATTCCATCTGCAACTTGTTTTTCTGTTCCGTTAACTTCGCAATTTGCGTCTTTAACTGCGCCATCTCTTCTTCTATATTTGCCAGCTGTGCCTTTTGCCTTTCAAGATCATCGATTTCAGTCTTGATCTTGTCACCAGCTTCTATCATTGGCTGGTAGTAGCTCATGTAGAAGAAGACACCCGCCGCCGCCGCCACAACCAGGAGGAGTATTGTTACAACTGCAAAGTTATTCATCGATCATCCCTCCAGATTCTTTTCGCCAAGGTCGCGTTTGATACGGCACTGAATTTCAAAACGCCATACTGGCATTTTTTCATAAATATTTTTGGTGGCACTGGTTAGAAATACCTCTTCAAAGTGCTCGTGCCCCTGTAGTGACTGAATGAACTGTTGAATACCCTTTGTCAGCTGACCGCCGGTTTTGGGTTCTTCAGCCCCGTCTTCATTACAAGAATAAGCAGTAATCGATACGCGTCTGTCAGAGTCAATACGCATGTTGGTGATCCATACGGTTTTCTCTGGAACAACACTGGTCAGATTGCTGAAAGCCTGTGACCACTGCAGCAGAGTTGCCCCTGACAGCTGTTTCAGCCGGGTAATATCAGACTCGATTTTTCCCTTTTCCTGGCGAAGCTGATCTTTGATGTCGAGCTTCGACTGTTCGCGTGCAATCTCGTCTTTAAGTTCCTGGCGATTGTTCTCCAGATCATCGTTCATGCCTTCAATGGCCATGGTGCCGGCGTAGAAGCCCGCACCTATGCCTATGATCCCGAGAAAGAAGAAGATGATTGCAAAGGGGATTTGAATTGGCTTGCGCCGCTTGACCGTTAATAGATTAATTCTAATCATTTATTCGTCTTTCACCCCTCTCAATGCAAGCCCTATGGCAACCGTATACTGTTGCAGGTTGTTATAGAGCTCATCAGGGTCAGGCGTGGTGACGGCAATCCCTTCGAGAGGATTGCCCATGTTCACGTCCACGCCAAGTTCGTTCATCAGAAATGTGTTGAAACTTCTGAGATTGGCGCTGCCGCCAGAGAGAATGATGCGGTGAATCAGAGGTTCGCGTGACTGAGCTTTGAAGTAATCGAATGAACGGCGAATTTCTGAGGCCAGTTCTTCAACCGTTGTTTTAACAACTTCAGAAATTTCATTGCCACCACTGTCGCCAATGCTGACTTCGGCTTCTTCGATCTTAATCGATTCAGCCTGCTCAAATTCCTGCTTCATGACATCTCTGATCATTTCGGTGATGTTGTTCCCGGCTATCGGAATGTTACGGGTGAACATCAACACGCCCGATTTGAGAACCGAGATGTTGGTGGTTCTTGACCCTGCATCGATGATCGCCACAACCTCGCCGCCTTCCTGGGAACTGGCGGTCTGCATATACGAATCTTCGAGGGCATTGATGGCCGCGATCGTGTCAACGTCAACCATTTCGGGCGAAATTCCTGAAGCCTTGAGAACGTCAGTGTAAGAATTGACCAGATCTTTCTGGGCAACCACCAGAAGAATAAGAAACTTGCCGCCGCCTTCTTCTTCTTCGTCAACATTCTTCAAAACAGCATGCGTAATGCTCACTTCGTCAATAGCGTAGGGAACATACTGCTCGGCTTCAATTCTGACGGTCTGCTCAAGCTCTTCAGGCGACATAATCGGCAACTTGGTGAAGCGCATGATTACGTTCTGCCCTGAAATTGAGGCGAAGCTCCGCTCTGCTTTGATTTTTCGTGATTTCAAGATATCCTTGATGACCGCTGAAACTGCTTGCGGATTACTTACGGCACCCTCGGTCATCGCGTCCGATGGCAGGGGCATCATGCCGTAGTTAATCAGTTCAGGGCCAGAAGGAGTCTTTTTGAGCTGGACGATTTTTACGGCCGAGGTGCCAATATCGACACCAACTGCCGTGTTGCTTGTCCCAAAGGTGAACAAACCCATACGCTCTTTCCTCCAAGGTTCGTCAGAAATAAATTCCCGACAGCTTAAAATTATTACTTGTCAGTTTCCTATCGGTTCTAATTGAACAAAATCTGAGCAATTTTCACAAAAGCAGGCAAAAATTAATAATCAAGACTGCGAAGTGCCACGTTTGAATAATACAAAGCCAGTATCTGCCGGTATGACCACGAGCGTTTGCCCAGTTCAATGGCACCTGACTGGCATAGACCCACCTGGTGACCATAACCTCGCCCGAACAGTTCTAATTTGTTCAGACTTGTGACGGCCCTGGGGTTAATGGTTATAGCTGATTTTTCTGCTTCCTGCTGCACCGAAGTCTCCGCAAAAATCGTTTGCCAGCCTCCATCTGGTTTCCTGGTTCTCTTTAAACCGCCTGCAGAAAGTAAAAACATCTGGGGTGGAGCATCTTCATTCAGCGAAAAAATCTTTGCCCGGGCAGAAACCCGCAGCGCTTTAGCAGATACCGGTTTTGAACCTGCCGCCGCGATTATTCCTGAAGGCAGCCGGCGTTCGGCAAGAACAAAGGTGGTGCTCGGCAGGTTGAAAAGCCTTCTGATTGTGGTTCCTTTTATTTTGAACACTCCGCGATTGGTTGTCAGATTGAGGCTGCTGACTCTGTCCATGTGACCCGGAGCCTCGATTTCTGCGGCTTTGAGCTGCTCGAAAACTATTTTTTCTTTTCGCAGGGCGGTTCTAAGTTCATTAACCCCAATCGATCTCGACCAGCGGTAATTGATGCCATCACGGCAGAACGGGCAGACAACCCGGCGCAGATAGCTGCGTGGTGCGCCACCATAAACCTTGTCATTATCAGAGGTCATTCCTCCGCAGGTCGCATGATATAAGGTGGTAATCGGTTCTCCGTCTGAAATCATAATGATTCCGCGGGTTCCGTCAACTGCCGGGTTGATGGTGTCACGCTCAGCCCCTGCTCCTGAATATACCTGGCAATGAGTGGAATCGCAGACATCAGCACCATCGGCCCCGTGTTTTCCACGGCTTGCGTAAGCGTAGGTCCGGGCAATTACCGTCTGAGCCTTGATCGACTCAGCAGGCGATCTCGAGCCAATCTCGCTGCCAACTACGCCGCGCAGATAATCTTCGATGCCGACATGATTAACCACCAGGGCTCCCTTTTCTGAGATGCTCACCAGAAAACTGCCGCGATAGCGCTTGCCATTAAGCTCAAGAAGAGGCCTGTTTCCTGTTATCTGCAGCTTCTCGCCGGCATATTCAATTTTTTGTCTTCGCTTGCCTGACTCCGGCAAAGCCCAGCTGAAGGATTCGTTCTTTCTCAGTGATTTGATGCGCCGACCTCTTTTGTTAATTATCTGACCGCCTTCAGGGAACTTAATCGTCAGTTTTTTATGCATAGACCCGAGTTTAACTCTTAAGACAGGTTCGCTCACTTCTTTTAGTGCTGTCGGAGCTTTTTCCTTTTGCCGGGCTTCAACAATACCAGGAAACAGAACGGCAAATGCAACCGCCAGCAGCAGACAAACGCTGCTCTGTAATGCTGCCATCAGCCTGGAAACTGTAAACCCTGTTTTCAAGATTTCTCTCCCGGGGCAGTGTCGTTACTACTCTTAACGCTTTCTGCGGCAAGCGGATTTAGATACTTTTTATCGTTGTGGAAACGGTCGTTTTCGCTGAAAATGCAGCCACAGTATTTCTGTCGGTACAAGTCGTGCTGGCGTGCGACATCATATGAATTACGGAAGCCGGGCCTGAAATCGGTATAATGAAACTTGACACCCGCCTTCTTGCCAGCTTCTTCGCCAATGGCAATTATCAGTTCGTGATTCTGGTAAGGGCTGATAAGAAGGGTGGTGGTAAATGCTTCGAACGACAGCCTGGCAGCAGCTTCTGCTGCTGCAGTAAGGCGCAGGCGGTAACAGGCTGCACAACGCCCGGGGCCGTAATCACCGTTGATAGCTCTCATAAATCTTTCGAGGCCGTATTCTGCATCACCGGCGACAACACTCAGTCCGTAGGCTTCAGCCATTTTTAAAAACGAAGTCAGGCGCTGATGATGCTCAACAAATGGGTGAATGTTTGGGTTTTCCCAGAACGCAGCAACGTTGCCCGGCCCGGCCACCTGCTCAAGAAGGGGGTAAGACCCTCCGAGGCATGGCCCACAGCATGCATGCAACAGTATTGCCATATCAGTTTCCTTCTTTGTTATCAGCCATTATCCCGGAAAGCGTCCAGTTGCGGGCCTTTTGCACGCTGACATTGACAAAGCGGCCAATAAGGTTCTGGTGCCCGGGAAAATCTATCGAACGCCCGGTTCGGGTTTTTCCAACCAGGTGACCCTCATTGCGTGCCGCTTCTGACTCGACAAGCACTTCAAAGGTTTGCGCGACCAGCTTGGAGCTTTCTTCCAGCCCGATAGTGTTCTGGGCTTCTATCAGTCTGGCAAGCCTGGCTTTTCTTGTTTCTTCATCGATCTGCTCAGGCATGGACGCAGCATCGGTGCCGGCACGTGGAGAGTAATAATACATGAAGGCAGCTTCATAGCGCACTTCGCGAATGAGTTCGAGAGTTTCGTTGAATTCAGCATCGCCCTCACCCGGAAAACCGCAGATTATGTCCGTGCTGAGACTGACCCCTTTGATATTCTCGCGAACGGCGCGAATAAGCTCAAGATAGCGTTCGCGTGTGTAGCCGCGCCTCATTTCGCTTAAAATACGGTTTGAGCCGGCCTGAACAGGCAGATGATACTGCTCGCAAACCTTGCTCAGGCGAGCCATACGTTTTACTGATTCCAGGCTGAAATCACGCGGATGAGAAGTCATGAAGCGCACCCACCTTATGCCATCGATATTTTCAACCCTTTCGAGAAGAGTTGCAAAACCCTCCGGCATACCAATGTCTTTGCCATAAGCATTGACGTTTTGTCCGAGCAGGGTAATTTCTTTAACACCCTTTTCGGCAAGGCTGGTAATAAACCCCACGAGTTCTTCTAGTGGCCGACTGACTTCCGGCCCGCGAACATACGGAACAATACAGTAGGAACAGAAGTTTGTACAGCCTCTGATGATATTTACCATCGCCGAAAATGGCCGATGCAGAATGATTCCATCGGCAGATTCGCCGTCGAAGGCTCCTTTGGGGGCGAAATTGCCGGTCGTTTTTTCTCTTCCGGCACGCTGCAGCAGCAAGGGCAGGTCTTCGATATCATTGGGGCCGAAAACAAGGTCTACAAGGGGAAGAGCTTCGAGCAGTTCCCCTTGCATGTTCTGAGCCATACAGCCGGCGACACCAATAATCAGGTCGGCGTTACGTTTTTTGGCATTGATAAGAGATTTGATTCGCCCGATAAGTCGCTGTTCGGCGTGCTGTCGCACACAGCAGGTATTGAAGAGAATCAGGTCTGCTTCAGATTCAATCTCGGTTTCAGTGTAACCAAGCCCTGCCAGAATGCCGCGAATACGCTGTGCGTCAGCCTGATTCATCTGACAGCCAAAAGTGGTGAGCATGAATTTTGAGTGTGTGGTTTTCATAGACTTTCATTCTAACACACCACCACTGTTGCTGCCCACCCCCGGGCCCCGAGAAATACAACATTTTGCCTCGTTGATTAACTCGGAAAAAATCCGGCTAACGATCGATTTTCTCTAGTGCTTTGTCAAACTTGAATCTGTAGTAATTCCGTCATCCCCGCGCTTGTCCCCGAAAGGGGGAAAGCGGGGATCTAAGCCGCTACATGCTAGATTCCCGCTTGCGCGGGACGAAAAAAAACTTCAGATTCGATTTTTTACAAAACAGGCTGGTTTAAGAATTATTATTGAGGCAGCTATTCATAGCGCTGCCAGGCTGGTTTGTCTTCATAGACATCGATGTAGTAATCGTGTCTTGTA
>JAQUZA010000111.1 GCA_028691595.1 Candidatus Rifleibacteriota bacterium | reverse complement strand
GTGCCTGCGGAATAATGGTCGGATATAATGTCATGCGACCTATATTAACCTGTTTTCAGATTTTTACATAGCCAAGAATTTTTGCTCTAACACCATTGAGTATTTTGCGCGAGGCATGCAGGTTGTCTTCGCTTTCGCTTTCGCGATGCAAAAAGACCATGGCTCCGGTCTGGCCTGCGAGAATTGCGGTTTCGGGGTATTCGAGCAGAGCGGCGGTATCGATGAGGATGATTTCGACGCGGCGTTTCAGATTGGTGAGCAGTTCAATCATTTCGGGTGACCCGAGAGCTTCGGCCGGGGTGTTGGGCGAGATTCCGGCGCTGATGAGAGAGAGGTTGGGGATTTCGGTAGCCTGCATGGCATCGCGAAGATTGCCACCATTCAAGAGGTCTGCGAGGCCGTGATTATTGTTCAGGTTGAACATACGGTGTAGTTCAGGGTTTCGGAAGTTGGCATCGATCATCAGCACTGAATAGCCGGTCTGGGCAAGAAGAATGGCGGTATTGGCCAGCAGGGTGGTACGCCCAGCACCAGTTCGGGCTGAGCCTACAAGAACAATGCGCGTTTGTGATTCAGACATGCTGATCTGCAGGTTTGATACCAGATTTTTGAAGGGCTTGAGGTTTTCTGAGGTCGGGTCATTGAGTGCGATCAGGCGCTCGTCAAACCGGGAAGTTTCGTCTTCTTCCTGAACCGGGGCGGGAAGGGCGAGGGGCTCACGGGTCAGTGAGGGTGCCTCAAGAATTATTTCGGCGGGTTCGCTGGTGAGAAGCAGATGGTTGGGTGCTGGCACGGCACCGGCGAGGATGTTGCCTGAAACGCTTATGAGTTCGGCTTTCATCGGCGCGGGTGAGTAGAGCAGGAAAATAGCCATCAGCACACCGGAGGCGAGAGCCAGGCAGTCACGCTGGATAGAGGTAAACCCAACGGTGGTCGGTGGGCGGACATCTTTTTTGAGCACGTTGATGCGCCCGGCGGTGGTGGTGTGGGTAATCTTCGATTCTTCAAGTTCGAGAATGGTTTTTCTGTGAAGCTCTTCGAGGGTTGAGATGCGCATGGCAATGGTGTCGGCAGAACCTGTAGTCGATTTTTCTTCGTTTGAAATGCTGGCGCGTTCGGTGGCAAACTGGTTTTTGAGCATGGCAAGCTTTTCGCGGTCGCTGCTTATTTCGGCTGCTATCGCGAGATACTCGGGGTTGTTCTTTTTTTTGCGGACCCGGGTTTTTCCTTTTGCCAGGTTGCTTTCAAGATTGCTTATGCGGTTGCGGCAGGCGATTACCCGCGGGTGTTTTTCTTTGTAGCTTTTGAAAAGTTCTGCGAGCTGGTTGCGCTCTGATTTGAGGCTTGCGGCCATTTTCTGGTATTCAGGAGTTTCTTCTTCCTGGTAGTAGAAAACTTCTTCGGGGGTTGTCTGCAGGCGTTGTCCGTTCAGATCTATTTTTTCTTCGAGCTGATGAATGGCAATCTCGGTGTCAAGAGTCTGTTCATCGGCTTTAACGGTTGAGCTGATGCTGGCTTTAACGAGTTCCTGTTTCAGGTCTGAAATACTGGTTTCGAGGTGGTTGAGCTTGTTTTGCAGGGCTTTAACGGCGAATTCCTGTGCTTCAGAATTGTAGCCGAGAAAATGCTCGGAAAGAACCTGAATTACGGCGCTGCCAAGCTCTTTGAGCTGCACCGGATTTTCGTGGCGCACGGCCAGAGAGACCAGGCCCGGGCCTGCGTCTTTAAAGGTAATTACCTCTTCGCGTCTGATATTATCTTCTTCTATCCCGCATTTTTTTGAAATTTCCTCGACCACTTTGCGCTGGGAGAGAATCCCCTGCATTGTGGCAGCCAGGCTGATTTCATTAGTATTTTCTGTGGTCATGACGCGCAGCAGCGATTCGCTCTGATAGATAGTGGGGGCGTAGCGGTTTAGTATAAAAGCTGCGCAAACAGCCAGTCCGACGATCAGGGTTGCCCAGCCGGCATTTTTCCGTAGACTTCTGAAAATTCCTTCAATCAGGCTTTCCTGAACCATCAATGTGCCTCCTGCGTTCATCTGTTGTCTTTAAGACATTATTTATCTCTCAGTTAATCGGCAGGCAGGGCATTAAAGTTTAGATATGATTTAATAGTATGCAGGGAACGGTTTAAAACCGTTCCCTACATACTATTAAATCACATCATGCGGTAAATTCATTGATTGTTTTTGCGACGAATTCAATTTGTTCGCGGTTCAGTTCAGGAAAGATCGGCAGTGCAAGAGAGGTGTCGGCTGCCTTTTCGGATTCAGGGAAGTCGCCTTTTTTGTAGCCAAGATTGGCGAAACACTTTTGCTGGTGAAGTGACAGGGGGTAATAGACTGAGCAGCCGATTTCTTTTTCGGCCAGATGAGCTTTGAGTGCGTCGCGATTGTTAACTCTGATCACATACTGGTTGTATATATGGAAGCAGTCAGGTTTTTCAATTGGAGTAACAACTTTCGGGTTGCCCTTGAACAGTTCATTATAGAGTGCGGCGTTTTTGCGTCGTCCTTCGGTCCAGCCGGCCAGGAAAGGCAGTTTTACTGAAACGACTGCGGCCTGAAGGGCATCGATTCTAGCATTCAAACCAACTTCGAGATGCTGATACTGAACCTGGCCGCCGTGGACTCTCAGACCTTTGAGGCGCTCGTGCAGAGCCTGACGGTTGGTTGAGACAAGGCCGCCGTCGCCAAAGCAGCCGAGGTTTTTGCTGGGGAAGAAGCTGAAACAACCGGTATCGCCAAAGGTGCCGGCATCTTTGCCCTGATATTTTGAGCCAATGGCCTGGGCGGCATCTTCAATTACCGCCAGTTTGTGCTTTCTGGCTATGTTCATCAGGGGTTCCATGTCGACGCACTGGCCGAAGAGATGAACCGGCATGATTGCTTTGGTTTTGGGTGTGATTGCATTTTCGATCTGGTCGACCCGCATCAGAAAGGTTGCGGGGTCGATATCGACAAAGCGTGCTGTTGCGCCAACTCTGGCTATCGAGCCGGCGGTGGCAAAAAATGTATATGGAGTGGTGATGACTTCGTCGTCTTTGCCGATGTCAAGGGCCATCAGGGCTAACAGCAGGGCATCGGTGCCTGATGAGCAGCCAAGGGTATACTGGGCGCCAAGATAGGCGGCCATTTCCTTTTCGAGTTTTTCAACTTTGGGCCCGAGGATAAAACCCTGACTCTCGATTATTTCCATGACTTCAGGAAGAACTTTTTCTTTGATCTGCTGGTATTGTGGCTTGAGATCCAGGAGAGGAACTTTCATTTAGGCCTCCGGTTTTGCTGTTGGAACAGAGATAGTGAAAATTTACACTTGCGAGATTACACCAAGGTTTAAATCTTCGTCAATGGATTTCTACGAAGAATCATGGCAAACACACTATAATACTCTATTCTTCTGTCAACATTGACCAGACATATTGCCTATTCTTACCCATCATCACGGAAGACCCCGGAATTCATTAATACAATGCGTCTAGTCCTCTGTCACATATGAAAGCAAGAATAGACATCAATTCTGTCATCCCCGCGCTTGTCCCCGAAAGGGGGAAAGCGGGGATCTAAGCCGCTACATGCTAGATTTTCGCCTGCGCGGGAATGACGAAGAACCCCCATAATTCCTGTGTGACAGGGCACTAGGCTGGTAAGAAGAGCAGGCTTCAAGATTGTGAGCGTTTGGATCAGGCAACAGATTCAGATTAATGAACGCAGGGCGAAGACATTAAAGAAGAAGTGGTTAAATAGCTATTAAAATGGTATAATCCCGCCTATGAAATTCGTAGATGAAGTTACAGTACAGGTGTCTTCCGGCAATGGCGGCAATGGAATTGTCGCGTTCAGGCGTGAAAAGTTCGTGCCTCTTGGCGGCCCGGCCGGTGGTGACGGCGGTCGTGGCGGTGATCTTATTTTTGAGGCCACCGATGATCTTACCACGCTTTATGAGCTGAGTTTTACCCGCATTTATAAAGCCGAAGACGGTGGTAACGGTCAGCAGAAAAACATGGCCGGAGCAAATGGCAAAGACCTTACAATCAAGGTTCCGGTTGGTACTCTCGTCTACGATCTTGAGTCAGGGCAGTTGCTCGTCGATCTCGACCAGAAAGGTCAGAAAGAAATCGTTGCCCGTGGTGGTCGTGGTGGCTGGGGCAATGCCCGTTTTGCCACCTCGGTGCGTCGCACCCCGAGAATTGCTGAAAAGGGTGAGCCCGGGCAGAATCTCATGCTTCGTCTGGAGCTGAAACTGCTCGCTGATGTCGGTCTGGTCGGGTTGCCCAACGCCGGCAAATCAACATTTCTCAGGTCGGTAAGCAATGCCCGGCCAAAGGTTGCTGATTACCCCTTTACGACTTTGACTCCGAGCCTGGGTATCGTTAAGCCAGAGGGGCTGCCCTCGTTTTGTATGGCCGATATTCCTGGTCTTATCGAGGGCGCTCACAGTGGCAGCGGCCTTGGCGTTCAGTTTCTCAGGCATATCGAGCGAACCCGCATTTTGCTGCATCTCGTTGATGTGAGTCAGCTCGACATGGAAGACATTACCAAAAACTACGAAATTATCATGGCTGAACTGGCAGAATTTTCTGAAGAACTGGCAGCCAAGCCGGTGGTGGTTGCCGCCAACAAAATGGATCTGCCCGACTCACGCGAGCTTTTTCCAGAGTTCAAAGAAGCTCTTGAAGCGAGGGGAGTCAAGGTATTCGCGGTTTCTGGAGCAACCCATGAGGGTGTTGACGATCTGCTCAAGTTTCTCAGCGGTTGCCTCAAAGAACTGCGGGCCCCAGATCTGACGGCTGCCAATGAAGAAGAAAAACTCTACGAATTTATCGAGCCCTTCGCGATCGAAGAAGAGGGTGAGGGCCGCTGGCTGGTTTCAGGGCCAGAGATTGAGCGTCTGGTCGCGATGACAGACTTTACCAGCGATGAGGCGATTGGCATCTTCAGGCAGAAGCTGCGCAAGATTGGTTTTGTCGATGAGTTGAGCCGGCTCGATGCCGGTGAAGATGATATTTTTTCTATTGGCGATATGGAATTTGCCTACCGGGAGTTTTTTGATTGAGAATTGGTATACTGGGCGGAAGTTTTGACCCTGCTCATAATCAGCATGTTCAGCTGGGGCTCGCCGCACTTCTCGAGGGTCACCTCGATGAGGTCTGGTATGTGCCGGTTTTTCAGGCTGTTCATAAGCACGGGCACGCTCTGCTCGATTATCGGCATCGTCGGGCTCTTCTTCACAAGGCTTTGCGTGAGTTTCCGCAGAGTCGCATCTGTGACATCGAAATGGAGCTGGGCGGCCCTTCATACACATTTCGCACTCTCGAGTTTCTCAGAGAGCGTTACCCTGAACATGAGTTCTATCTCATAATTGGCGGCGATTCACTCTCAGAGCTCCCCACCTGGATGAAAATCGAGCAGATTGTCGCGCAGACCGAATTCATTGTGGTTGAACGGCCAGGGGTCGAGAGAGTTTCGCCGCTCGATGATGCCATTGTGCACTGGGCTCCCTGTCTGTACTCTGCCGTCTCTTCAACTGCAATCAGAGCGGCTGTTCAACAGCATGATTTTTCTTTTGCCGGTCTCGACTCCGAAGTTCTGTTTGAAATCTTGCAGCATGATTATTACGGCAGTCTGGGCGACAATTTTCGTCACTGGCTTAAAGTCATTATGCACAAGCAGGAGGGCGTAGCCGCCGGTTTGCGTGAACACATGCACAGTGCCACGCGTCTTGCGGTCAAATATGCGCTTGAGGTCGGTTGTGACCCTCGTCTTGCTTTGGTTGCCGGCATGGCGCATGATCTTTTTCGCGATGCCGATGATGCTGAAATCATTAATCTGGTCAGCAGCACCCATTTTCTCTTGAGCGACCTCGAAAAGCAGACTCCGATGCTTGCCCACGGGCCGGCGGCCGCGGCCTGGCTACTGCAGGTCTGCCCAGATATCGATTCGACAATTATCTCGGCAGTCAAGAATCACACTTTCCCGCAGCCAGATTCACCGCTTCTGACCCGTATTTTGTCGACGGCCGACACGCTCGACCCGATTCGCCAGATTGACAGCCGTGATCAGATTCGCGAGTCAGGTATTTCTTTTGAAGAACGTTTTCAAAAGGTTCTGCAAATCAAGAAAACTTCGCATTCCTAGCAGGTATTTGCCACGGCTGGGCAGGTTTTTTAGCTGGAGTTTGCCCCCGGCCTCTGGTATCATAGGCAACCATGAAACGACTCTTATTTTTATGCAACCATGGTTGGTCTTCTTTTTCGGGGCAGGCTCGCCGGCGGCGGGGTGTGCTGCTGCTCGAAATTGTTTTTTTGACCATTGCCCTGACTTTTTTTGCCGGGGTGATGCATAAATGGTTTCTGGGCATGGTTGTTGCGCCTATTGGCATCAACTGGGTTGAAGGCAATGCCGAAACTGGCGAAAAGCCACATATTGGCAATGTTAATGTGCTGGTTCTTGGTGTCGATTCAGTCGATGGCACTCACCGTGCCGATACGATGTTCATTCTTGGCCTGAACCCTGCAAAAGGCAGAATCAGTATGCTTTCGGTGCCACGCGATACGAGAGTTCTGATCAATGGTCGGGCACGCAAGATCAATGAGATTCTTCCCCGTTACGGTGTCGAGGTGCTGCGTTCGTTGCTTCAAGACCTTCTGGGCATTCAAATCAATCGATACGTCGAGGTTGGGTTTCAAAGTTTTGTGAATGTTATCGATATTCTTGGCGGGATAGATCTTGATATCGACAAGGCCATGCATTATGACGATAACTGGGGCAAAGTGCATATTCATCTTGAACCCGGTCTTAATCACCTTGATGGTCGACAGGCACTCAATTATGTCAGATTCAGGGCTGATGCGGCGGCTGATCTTGGTAGAATCAAACGGCAGCAGAAGTTTATGAAAGTGCTTCTCGAAAAGGTCATGACTCCCGGCATAGTTGTAAAGTTGCCTCAGATCATCAATCAGGCTTTTGAACATGTGCAGACCGACTTCTCTCTTGCCGAGCTCTACGCTCTTACCAGGGGTTTCGAGGGTGGAAACATTCAGTTTCGTAACAATTCACTCCCCGGAGAAGCAAGGTATATAGATAAAATCAGTTATTTTATGCCCTACCAGGATGAAGCGACTGCGCTTGGCAGTGCCCAGTTTTCAGACCTGGCGGCGATCGAACTGGTAGCCAGCTTCACTCCGGTTGCTTCGGCGGCCCTGGAAACGCCTCAACCAGCTTCTTTTTCTTTTGCTGTTGCTTCTACTCCCATTGAGGTTGCGGTGCCCGAAAAGGCTGCATCTTCACCTGAGTCTATGCCGCAAAGCGATTCAACCCCGGGCAAAACGCTGCAGGTCAATTCTGAAACCGCGTCTCAAACTATGAATCAAGCAACACCCGGGGTAACGGCCAATGAAAACTGAATTATTCGATTTTATTCTTCCTGCCGAACTCATTGCCCAGACCCCGGCCGCGAAACGCTCAGAATCACGTCTTCTCGTTCATAATCGTGCGACGGGAGCTGTTGAGCATCGTCGATTCGCGGATATTGTCGAATATTTTGCGCCCGGCGACCTGCTGATTTTAAACAGTTCGAGGGTTATTCCTGCCAGGATTTTTACCCTTGCGTATGATGGTCGCAGCGGTGGTTCTGAAGTTTTGTTCATTAAAAGCCTTGGTCAGGGCAGCTTTGAGGCGATGGTCAGACCGGGTAAGAAGTTCAAGCCAGGTCGTCGGCATCTTTTGCCGGGCGACTGTCTCATTGAAGTCGTCGGGGTTCTCGATTCAGGCCTGCGGGTCTTGCGAACCTGCGACGGTCGCGATCCGGTGCCGGTGTTTCGCGAGCATGGTGAAATGCCTCTGCCGCCCTATATTACCTCGCGCGAGAGCACACCTGATCGTTATCAGACTGTGTATTCAAACGAAGAGGGTTCGGTCGCAGCACCAACTGCTGGTTTACATTTTGATGATCAGGTTTTTTCGGCTCTGAGAGCGAAAAAGGTGAATATTGCCGAGATCATTCTGCATGTCGGGCTTGGCACCTTCAAGCCGATCGAGACTGAGACGCTTGACGAGCACCAGATGCACGAGGAGATTTTTTTTATCTCGCCAGAGACGGCAGACCTTTTCGCAAAGACCAGGTCTGAGGGCGGGCGGGTCTGGGGTTGTGGCACAACAAGTATCAGAACTCTCGAATCTGCAATCGATGCTCAGGGAAAACTCAAAACCGGCTGGCAGTCAACTGCATGTTTTATCAGGCCGGGCTATAAATTCAGGGCGGTTGACTGTTTTATCACCAATTTTCATCTGCCAAAGTCGACGTTGATAGTTCTGGTGGCGGCATTTTGCGGCCGGGAAAGGGTATTAAGTCTATACGAAGAGGCGGTAAGCAAGAAATACCGTTTCTACAGCTTCGGGGACTCAATGGTAATAATATGACAGAAAGCCAATTTTCTTTTCAGCTCGATTACAAATCAGAAGAATGCTGGGGCCGGGTTGGTAGAATTCAGACCCGGCGCGGCGAGATCAAAACACCAGTTTTTATGCCGGTTGGCACCGCAGGAACCGTAAAAACTCTTACGCCTGAAGATATCAAATCAACCGGGGCAAGCATAATTCTGGGCAACACCTATCATCTGATGCTCAGACCCGGAACCAGCGTTCTCGACCATTTCGGCGGCCTGCACGCCATGATGGCCTGGGATCGCCCGATGCTCACCGACTCAGGCGGTTTTCAGGTTTTTTCGCTGAAGAAACTGAACCGCATCAACGACGAGGGAGTTGAGTTTGCCTCTCACATCGACGGGTCAAAACACTGGATCACTCCAGAAGAATCTATGCGTATTCAGCGCTCGATCGGTTCTGAAATCATGATGGTTTTCGATGAGTGCTGCCCATACCCTTCAGACGAAAAGGCTGCCCGTTCGGCCATGGAACGTTCAGCGGCCTGGGCGCGGCGTTGTCGCCTCGATCACCCCGCCATGAGAAATGGTCAGGCTTTGTTCGATATT
>JAQUZA010000110.1 GCA_028691595.1 Candidatus Rifleibacteriota bacterium | reverse complement strand
CGGAGGCTCCGGAAGATTGGCTGGAAACCACTCTTTGGTCTGGTTGATACTCTTCATGAATTCTTCATAGCTGACCTTCGTACCCTGTTCAAGGTTTGCCCTGGTCAGATATTCACGAAGTTTGCCCGAATCAATATTCTGCATCTGCTCAAACATCTGGTAAGCCCTTGCGACATCGTCAGCAAGCGGGCCATATACATGTTTGAGTTTTTGCGCCGTTCTGGCATAGCTGGCAAAAGCTTCACGAAATTTTGCCGGGTTACCCTGGAGTTGGTAGATTTCCATGAGGCCGCCCCAGGCAAAAAGTTCTTTAAAGTGGTTCGGCCCCGCATTATTGATGATCTTACGAAAAGATGCTTCAGCCGCAACAAATTCACAGCGATCGAGCAATGAATTGCCCTCACAGATATCAGGGTCGTCTTCTGCCTCGATCATCTGCCTTGTTTCAACAGGTATATCGCCGGGCAGAGAATAAACTTTGGGCACTGCCTGAATTTTCTGCCAGGCCTTGTCGAGTTCGGCCTCAACCTGCTCGGCCTTAGGTGCCAGACGGGGGGCAGCACCGCCTGGCCCGCCACGGGATGATGTTTTGCTCAGGGAAGTAAGATTAAAAGCCGATTGCCTGCCCATATCAGTGATGGCAATTCTCTTTGCCGGTTGCGATTGGTCAGCTGGCCCTGCCATGAACAAAAGATATAGCAACGGCAGCAACAGCAAAAGACAACCGGCGACAAGCATACGCATATCGCTGAAGTCAACGCCCTCGAAGCTTTTTTTGAGGTCATCAAACATTAAAAACCACCCTCTATCCTCTCATTGTACACAAAAAAGACTCTACCCATAACCAGACAAGCGATTAAACAGGCAAAAAAGTTTTCAGCAGACAATATTGAAAGATGCTTTGATTGCATTAAAATGTGATGGCAACCGTTATTCAATGGCATCGTGCTCATGATCTGGGTTTCTAATCACTGCCCGCAATTTATATATCGTCTGGTCGGCAATGCCTTTAACTGCGATGTTCTTTTGCATTTCATAATCAAAATGCCCGGCCGGCAGCTGATTGAAAGTTGACTCATCAACCACTGTCTCGCCGGCCTGAGCCAGTTTTTCAAGGCGTGCTGCAAGGTTTACCGTTTCACCGATGGCTGTGTATTCCATTCGGGTGGAAGAGCCAAAATTGCCGACAACGGCCTCACCTGTTGTTATAGAGATACCAAGACCCAGAACATGCCCATGTGGCAGTCTCACCTGGCCGGTAAATTTTTCAAATGCTTCGTGCAGACGAAAGGCCGTATGAACACAGCGAAGCTGGTCATCAGGCTTAGAAAGGGGCGCACCAAAAATAACCATGATACAATCGCCCATAAATTTGTCTATTGTACCCTGGCTTTTCAAAATCAGCTCTGTAGCTTCTTCAAACCAGCCATTCAAAAGCTGAACCAGAAATTCAATATTTAGAACACCGGTCAATCTGGTGAATCCGCGCAAATCTGCCATCATAACTGTTATATTGCGCTTTTTACCGCCTAGAACTGCCAGATTTTCATTATTTACGAGTTCTTTAACTACTGCCCGGGAAACATATTTACTGAAGCTTGCTTCAATGCTCTCGGATTTTTTGTTAGCAGTGTCAAGCTGTGTGATGCGCATTTCGTGAAGTCGGCAATTTTCGAGGGCAGAAGCAAGAACATAAGCGAACGTTACAAAAAGTTCAGGTTCAAGAAAATGACGGTTTTCAGGTTTTTGTCGAACAACCGCCACCAGACCAATAACCTTGCCTGAAGCACTGAGGGGCATAACCGCCATTGCTTCAAGACTGGCACCGGGAATCAGTTGCCGCAGGGAAGGCAAGCTTGAGCGACCACTGATGACGTTCATAACTCCCTTTTCGGGGTCGTAAGCATGCTTATCCCAGAAATCAGACTGAACCATCATTGGTTCAATGCCCTTTTCGCTCAAAAACCCAGCTCCTGAGAACGGCACCAGCTGATTCTTCGCGTAGTCAGCAAGAAACACCACTGCTTTGTCTACCCTGAACAATTCTTTCAGCACATGGTAAGCCTGAGAGACGACCCTTTGTCGATCTTTCATGCAGCCGATAAGACTAAAGTTCAAAAGTCGGGCCACCCCGTTCTCTTTTTCGTCTTTTAATTCGTGTTTTAAGCGTGCGAACTCAACCTCAGAAATAAATGAACAGCTTAGTCTTGCATGATAAAGCGAGACAAACACAACCGCCAGAGTCTGTGACCAGACACCTGAAAAGAACTGGCCAATAATGCCTCTGCTCATGGCAACGAGAAAAATCAGCCCCAGATTTGGTACCGATAAAGCCATAGCCCAGAACGGAAATTTATCGTCTATTTTGAGCCCGGCAATCAGCAAAACTACAGCTGCAATAAGGGTTCGCCAGGCAAAAGACAACTCCCCTGAAAAAACCAGGTTCCATACGTCAAAAATACCGAGAAGGAGTATGATCAAAGCGCTGATCAGGAAAATGTCAGTAACAATATTTTCTTTTAACTTTGCAAAATTATCTTTCATGGTTCTCTTTTTTTGTACCAACTCATGGCACTCTAATGAACCATTTTAACACGATTAATCACTTTTTTTAATTTTTTTCATCAGCCGTGGCCAGGTTACCAGTCAGGCTCTCCGCTATCAGTTGGGGCCTGCGGTCGTCTTCGCTTCTCGAACCATTCGCGAAGCTGTTCAGCATCCATTTCTGCAGGGTCAAGTTCATCAGAACGCCTGGGTTCGTTGCGATAGCGCAGTTGAGCCTCACGTTCACGTCGTTCCATTTCCTTCAGCACCTTTTCGATCATATACGGATTAACTTTGGTGTTTTTTAGAGCCCGGGCCCGTTGTGAGGCTTCCGGCAGCTGCGGCTTTTCGTTCTTTTCTTCGCCCATCTGCACATCTTCTCTCTTTTCATTGCCCTGGCCCGCCCGATCTTCAGGATTCAACTGCTGAGCCCCGGAGGCATTACCAGATGAAGCGGCCGTATTCTTTTCAGGGTTGTTCTGATCAGATTGGCTGGAATCAGCTTTCTCTGATTCTTTTTCAGACTCACCATTCTTTTCAGAATTTTCGGCAGCCTTTTCAGATTCTGGTTTGCCATCGTTCTGACCGCTGTCTTTGCCGTCTTCAGATTTGTTTTGTTGCGATGGCGATTTATTCTGCTGCCCCTGTTGCTGATCTTGTTGCTGATCTTGTTGCTGATCTTGTTGCTGATCTTGTTGCTGGCCATTCTGGTCTTTCGTCTGCTGCTGTTGGCTGTTCTGATCTTTTGCCTGATTCTGCTGGCCCTGTTGCTGTTGTTTTTCCTGGTTCTGCTGCTGATTCTTTTCGAGTTGCTTCTGAAGTTTTTCTCTGGCTATTTTAAGGTTATACTCAGCTTTCTCGTCTTTTTTTTCGGCAAGACTGTTTTCGTAGGCTGCAACAGCAGCGGCATAATCGCCGGCACGAAAGGCTGAGTTTCCCAGGTTATAGAGGCTGTTAAAGCGCTCAGCTTTTTCTGATTGCCTGGAAGCAGCGCTCGCAAAATAGGCGGCAGCATTTTGATAATTGCGTTTGCGATAGCTGATAATGCCAAGATTATATTGAATGTTAGGGTCCTCGGGGCTGGCAAAACGGGCTTTCTGCATTTCGGCTTCAGCCTTCTCGAGATCGCCCGAGTCAAGTGCCGACAAGCCCTTTCCAACATCGAATGCCGGATGCGCTACGGCCGGAACTTTTGAAATCAGGCACAACAGAATAATAATTATGAGAAGCAGTTTATTTTTCATATTCTTTTCAGCCAGTGATCCAGTTCACGTTCGTAGGGAATCCGTTCAGATACCATCCATTCAAGCAGAAGAATCAGAAATGCCAGAAGAACCGGGTAGAAAAACAGCTCACGTCTCACCAGACGGTTGCCACCATTGACAGCAACTCTTTTTATACCATCGAGGCCGGCGATGACTTCACGGGCACTCGAAATATCGGAGGCTCTGAAATACGCCCCGCCGGTGCGCTTCGCGATTTCGCGCAAATTCGCCTCTTCAAGTCGGGTAATAACCTGGCGGCCTTTATGGCGCTTATAGATTACCTCACCGAACCATGTTCGGCCCTCAGGAATCCTTCCACCCTGAGAGCTGCCTATCCCAACCGTATAGACCTGTATCTTTTTGCGGGCCGCTTCTTCTATGGCGGCATTCAACCGTTCTTTGTCTTCATCTTCGCCATCAGAAACGAGCAAAATAGCTTTTGACTGTGATGCGGTCATATCAAATCGATCTAACGAAGTTTGAATAGCCCCGGCAAGGTTGGTTCCCTGTTTTGAGAGCAAACCCGGGTTAACCCTCTCAAGAAAAGTCAAAAAGGCGTTTTTGTCATATGATAATGGGCTCTGAACCATGGTCTCACCAGCGAAGGCTACCAGACCGATACGGTCATCGCGCAACCCGTTTACCATGCGGCCAAGAATTGCCTTGGCAACATCGAGCCTGCTGTTGCCATCGATATCGTCTGCGTGCATTGATTTTGAAATATCGAGCGCAATAACCAGATCGAGACCCTCACCGATTACGGCTTCCTCGTAGATGCTTCCCTGGGGCCGTAAAAGGCCGATACCGATAAGTGCCAGACCTACGATCACCGCGAGCCATTTTAATACCGGCCGACGCGTCGGCTTATGCCCGGTTATGCGCCCGAACATCAGATCACTTGCGAAGGCTTCACGCCGCTTGCGCAAACTTGAGGCCGCGTGATTCCAGAGCAGCGCAACCCAGACTGCAGATGCAAGCAGCAGCCACAAATTGTCGATCTGTCTGAAAAGCAACATTAGAATAACCTCTGAAAAATGCGGCTGCGAAGATAGATCTCGCAGAGCAGAACTAAAAAGGCCGGTGCCAGAAACCAGTAAAATCTCTCTGAATATTGAATCGTGCGGTTAACATCTATTTTGCCTTTTTCAAGAGTGGCAATGGTTTTATATATTTCTTCGAGCGCTTTATTGTCTGTAGCTCTGAAATACTGGCCTCTGGTTATGTAGGCAATATCTTTCATCAGCTGTTCGTCAATTTTTGGAATATACAGAGACCCGTCATTATTCTGTGCATACATTTTTCGGCCATTGTGAATTATTGGAACCGGTGCGCCTTCGAGGCTGCCAACGCCGATCGTATAGACGCGAACACCCTTTTCAGCCGCGATTTTTGCGGCTTCATGCGGGTCTACACCTGAGTTATTTTCACCATCGCTGAGCAGAATTACAACTTTGTCGCGCTTTTCCTTGTTATCAGAAGAAAATTTGTATACTGCATTGATAATTGCATCCCCAATAGCCGTTCCGTCAATTTTCAGCATCTGCAGTGAAGTTCGGCGCAACAACTCGGTGACAACGCCGTAGTCGATGGTTAAAGGGCATTGGGTGAGCGCCAGGCCAGCAAAAACCACCAGACCGATTCGGTGGTCGGTAATACCGGTAATAAAATTTTCGGTAATTTTCTGGGCTGCTTTTATGCGGTTAGGCTTAAAATCTTCTGCTGCCATGCTGCCCGAAACATCGAGGGCGATCATGATATCGATGCCCTGCCTGGTGACGTTCTCATGTTCCTGGCCATATTGTGGCTGCATCAACGCAAAAACAAGAAGAAGAAGGGTCGTCAGGCGCAATAAATCTGGCAGAAACATCAGCCTGACTTTCAAACTCTTCTTTAATTCGCCACCAGAAAACGCCTGAGCAAATTTTACCCCACCCTTTTTGAGGGTTCTCCCCAGATAAAGCTTGTACCATGCCACAAGCGGAATCAAGGTCAACAACAGGAGAAATTCAGGGCTGTTCCATTTCATTTCAGCCACCCCTCATGTCGCAACAACCATAAAAGCCTGTCGGCAAGGTCTTCTGCAGAAAAAGCAGCATTCTGAGCCCCGGCAAATTTTATCTGGTCACAGAATTCAAGGAGTTCATAAATTTTTCTGGCCACTTCGGCCGCGGTAGAGACCCTTGTCAGACTCTCGACAAGCTCATCTGAGGTCGCAGAAGCGCCAATGCCAATCTGATAAGCATCATGTGCGTATATCTTCAATATTGCCGCAAGGCTTTCGCAAATTTCTTTTGCCTGGCGATCATGCCATACCGGCGACAACTTCAGGCGTTCAAGAGCTCTAAAAGCCTGTTTTTGTGGGCTCTGCACAATTTTCCTGGCTGGCCGTTCAACCGGGGCTGTCAGCCAGCAATAAAAGAGCCACAAAACCCAGAAAGCAAACACAGTAACAGCAGCCTGCATGGCCAGTTGCAACCAGGGGTAATCAAGGGCCTGCGGTGGCATCAGGTCAAAGATTTCTTCGCCTGGTGGCAGCACCGGAACTGATGCCGACGCAGCGATTGCCGTTGCCGTTGCAACAGCGTTGAAGCTTACCGGGCCAATCTTTAATTGTTTATCGTGCATGTGATGTTTCAGAAGTGTTTGCAAAGATGCTTGCTTAAGCAGGGGTCATGAAATTCTCAGTTACCGGGTTGCGGCACAGAAGGGTTTGGCGTTGATGACGCGAGAGCCGGAAAAGCGGAATCGATAACATCGCGGTTGATCTGCATTGCCTCAGCCTGGGCTAGCCGGTTAATTTCTTCGGCGAGAAGTTCCTGCTGCTGCTTTTCGTCAAGTTTGCGATCTTTAAAAATCTGCCGGTTAAGATAAGTGCTGATTGCCAGGCTATTTTCAAATTTTCTGACCCTGGCAATGAACTCGGGGTCTTTCTTGAATTCCTCACGTTCTGCAGCCCGTGCCAGCAGCAACTCCTGGGTCATGGCGCTTATGGTCTGATCGATAACTTCGCGGGTCAAGCTCTTTTCGGGAATCTGCATCGAGTTGAGCTGCTGGCGCAACTGATCAACACTTATAGCATGATGGTTACCAAGTCTGACAACCGTATTCGAGGCGACATTACCCGCAAGTGGGTTGATGCCATCGGCAAGCATCCGGCTTCTTTCAGCATCATACACTCTCCCGAGGCGGTTAAGACAATAGCGGATCTTTTCTTCACTGCTGCTGGCAACCTGCGGGCTATTGAGGGTTTTGAGAAAAACCAGCTCAGAAAGCGCCTTTGAATAATCATTCATCTCGTTCATATAAATATCAACAAGCGACTGACGCAATTTAATACTGCGGTCAGACAGGGGCTGACGGCGAATATTCTCTTCGAGCAACTGCGCAGCTTCGCCCGGCAAGCCGTAGGCAAGAAGATTTGCAGCGAGTTCTTCGTTTTCGATTATGGTAGTTTTCCGGCTCTGATAATAGTTATAGGAAATGGCGAGCGACAGAATTAAACCTGCAATGATCATTAAAAGCATTGCATCGATTTTTCTGGTGATACTTCTTAAACTGTTCATTGTTACCTCGGCTTATTTCAGGTTGGTCATTCTTCTCTCACGCTCTGAGAAAAGCTGACAAACAGGTTTAACTACTGATTCGCCCGCCGTGAGCCTGATAATATCAAGACCCATTCGCCGGCAGGTTTTAATGAAATTCTCATCACGTTGTTGCTGACGCAGCAGCAAATCTGCCACAGCGACAGGATCAGATGTATCAAGAATTGCTTCTTCGCCGGTTTCGGGGTTCTCAATCTCGATCAGACCAACATCTGGGATATTTTTTTCACGCGGGTCTCTCACCAGAACCATGATCAGGTCATGATGGGCTGCGGCAATGCGAAGTTCCCTTTCAATTGGCTCGATTCCAAGGGCATCGGTCACCAGAAAAACGATTGACCGGCGATTGAGAGTTGAATTCAAAAAATCGAGCGGAGCTTTGAGGTCTGTCTTGCGATGCTGTGGAATAAAATAGAGCAATTCTCTTATCAGTCTTAGAACATGAGTTCGCCCCTTGGCCGGCTGGATAAATTTTTCGACCCGGTCAGTAAAAAGGCAGATTCCGGCCCGGTCGTTGTTTCGCTCGGCAGCAAGGCTCATGGCCGCAGCAAATTCGACCGCGCTTTCGCGTTTTTCCCTGCTGCCCGAACCAAAAGCCATGGATGCCGAAAGATCGAGGGCGACTACCAGCTGCAGCTCGCGCTCTTCAATGTGCTCGCGAACATGAAACCTGCCGGTGCGCGCCGAAACTTTCCAGTCGATGGATCTGAATTCATCGCCACGATAGTATTCACGTATACCGGCGAATTCGATACCACGCCCTTTAAACACCGATCTATAGCCACCTGAATAAAGAGAATCAACAAGGTGCCCAGTTTTTATCTCGATGCGGCGAACTTCTTTAAGCAGTTCTTTTGGCAGCATTGCCGAATTTTGCAGTGCCTCAGGGCACCGCTACTCCTTCCATGATTCTTCTGACAAGTTCGTCAGAATCGACTTCGTCAGCCTCTGCTTCATAGGTTGGAATGACCCGATGGCGAAGCACCTCGCTCATAACGGCCTTTACGTCGTCAGGCTTGACGTAGCATCGGCCCTGAACCATTGCCCTGCTTCTGGCAGCACGGGTAAGATATATCGAAGCTCTTGGTGACGCGCCAAACCTGATGTAACTCTTAAGTGGCAGGTTATACTTTTCAGGGTTGCGCGTGGCATCGACAATTCTCAGAACATACTCAACAATTTTGTCGTCAACATAAACTTCACGGGCAAGTTGACGCAACTCGATGATGCCGGGAGCATCGATAACCGGCTCGACAATATCTATCTGGTGGCTTTTTTCTGCGAGGCCCATGCGTTTAACGATAACACGCTCTTCTTCGAATGATGGATACCTGACTACCACCTTGAACAGGAAGCGGTCGACCTGAGCCTCTGAAAGGGTATAGGTACCTTCTGTCTCAATTGGGTTCTGGGTAGCAAGCACAAGAAATGGTTCCTGCAGATGAAAGGTTTCGCGTTCAATTGTGATCTGGCGCTCTTCCATGGATTCAAGCAGGGCGCTCTGAACTTTTGCCGGAGCGCGATTGATTTCATCGGCAAGAACGAAATTCGAAAAAATCGGCCCCTTGTGAGTCTGAAACTCCGCAGTGCGCTGGTCGAAAATTCTGGTTCCGATAAGGTCTGCGGGTAAAAGGTCTGGAGTAAACTGTATGCGCGAAAAATTGGTCTTGACCGTTCTTGCCAGTGCCTTGATGGCCAGAGTCTTGGCCAG
>JAQUZA010000109.1 GCA_028691595.1 Candidatus Rifleibacteriota bacterium | reverse complement strand
GCTCTTCCGATCTCCAAAGGCTGAACTCATGAAAATAGCCCGTGACCCAGAAAAAATTCACCAACGAAAAAATAATTCCCAGCAGCGCTGCAAATGCTGCCGGGAATAGAAATCTTTCGAATTTGGTGCGATATTCAACCGTCACCGGTGTGGATAGCGGGCTAAGCCTCGGCATCAATCACCATCTGAACCGCTCTGAGCAATTTTAAGCCAGTTTTCGAGGGCGGCATCGCCCATGTGATCGATCTGTTTATAACCTTCGGTGGTAATAACACGGCCATCCGGGGCAATTACAATCAGAGCCGGAATTTCAGAGACCTGAAAGCGTTCTTTAACAGCCAATCTTGCCGGGTTATCCCAGGCGATGGCGGGCCAGAGCATTTCGTAGGTCTTCATGTATGACTGCATTTCGATCGCGCTATGATCGAAACCCACCAGAACAACTTCGAAATTTTCCTGGTGACGATTTCGGAAAGGCACAAGAATACGTGAAAAAGCTGCACAACCACGGCACCAGCTGGCAGAGAAATAAAGTGCAAAAACCTTTCCTTCAAGCCTGTCGTTGTCGTAATACTGCTGGTCTGCATCGATCAGACCATCAGGAAAAAACTCATCGAGAACAGGCTGAGCGACAGAATTTCCGGTGGCAAAAACATTGCCCGCAGCCACAAGAAACAGTAGAATGACCAGAGTGCGTTGCAAAGCAATCTTAAGATTTTTCGCGTTCATAGTACCTCACATTTAAAACTTCAATATCTCAGTATTATATTGTAACACAATATACGAATTTCCGCCAGCCACTGGTACAAACAACAGCAATTCCTGGTCAGATTTTCGCATTCAAGGCCTTCTGCCCGGTTATAATTGCGGCACAAATAATTCGGCTCAGTCTTCTTCGTAACCCTCTTCGGATTCGTCGTCTTCGCCTTCAAGAAGCTCTTCTGGAACCCCAAACAGATCTAGCTCAGGGTGATTGGCAATAATATTGAGAGCTGCAGCCTCATTCGCACGCTGAACAACCACACGCGGAAAGCTTCTCGCCAGAGGGCTGCCAACTCCGAATATGCTGCCAAGAGAGGTGCTGGGTGTATCTTCGGCCGGTTTAAAACAGAAGCTTATTTTTGCCTCGTTGAGGATTTCCTGGATTCGGGTCAGGAGTGCCAGATCTTCAGATTCAAGAACGACCACCGCATCAGCATCGTCGATGTCGACAAAGTAATCAAAATGGTCGCAGGCACCCTCGGGTTCTTCCGGGGCGAATTCCATGACCGGCTCTTCAAGAAAAACATAAGTATCATCATGCAAAACTGCTCTAACCAGTTTGAGGCCGCAGCCAGGGCAATGATCGAGCTCGATATCATGAAATTCCCGCTCACAGCCGTGACACAAAAGAAACTCACCCTTAATTTTTTCGGTAATATTATCAAGATTGGCAACCAGATTCACCTGGCAGCCAGTGCATTCAGTAAAACCTTCGCGGAATTCTCCTTTGCAGATCGGGCAGAACATGTGACACCTCGATGATGAATTTAAGCTATTTTACCACAGCAAGTCAGACATTTGGGACACTTAAATATCAGTTAGATCTGTTTATTGTCTGATCAAGGTAATGCCAGATCCCACAGAGAATGTCTGTGCCTGATGAATGGCCGCAATTGATTATTTTGACTATGTCTGCCGATTTTAAATTGCGACTCATGAATTCACCTATAAAACTCTCAAAGCGCAAAGAAAGCTTGCCATTGGCCGCAAAACCCAGTTGCTGCAATGATTGAACGGTTGTGCGCCGGCTGATGTTCGCAAAGAAGTCGTCTGGCATGTTAATGCGGTTGATTAGGGTGAAGCGGTCAACAAAAAGCATACCGGTCAAAAAGTCATCAAAAGCCGGAGTAAGGCCTTCGCCGGCACCGATAAAGCCTGCAAGGGAATTCAAATCAGGGTTTGCAGCGAAAATAATGGTCTCGGCACCTGAAAGAATATTTTTTTCGGTGTTGCAGCCGAGTACAAGATCGAGAATAATCGACCTTCTGCCAAAAAGTTTGAGGCTGGCAATCAGCATCTTGAGATTTTCTTGTATCAGTTTCAGGTCTGCGATACTGCAGGCATCTGGAACCTTTACCGGATCAGTTTCAACGAGGTCATACCTTCGACCGTTGGCAGCGGCAAAACTAAGAGAGCCCTCAGAAAGAGATATCAGGCAATCCTGAAAAACAAGATCGACAACTGAAGCCGGAACAAGAAGACTCAGCGGATGCAGAGACTGCGTGTCTGAGGTAAAAAACATCAGACAGTCTGCGTTTCTGGCATCAAATCCGGAGCTGAATATGGCCGACACCCGCATCTGCATTGAAGATTTCAGACCTGGGCCAAAGTCTGATCGCCGTGCAAAATGGGGCCAGACAATACGACTGTTACTGCCGTTCATCGTTAAAGAAGAATCTGACAAATTCTATAACAGCCTGAACATGCTGACCGCAGGCGGTTTCATCAGAAAGAACCATGCCGGAAAAGCCGCAATTCATGGCATCATGCAGCTGAACGATCTCGGCACGTGAGGGAGCAGGCCTGGTTACCATCGAACCTAATACTTCGCCTGCCAGAATGCAGGGGCGTTGTAACTGAGGAATGGCAGCAACAAACCTCTTCTGCATTTCGCCAAGTTTTTTAAGCCCGCATTCTGCGCCCAGATCGCCACGACAGAGCCACAATTCAGCAAAATTGGCTGCAATAGCCGCAAGATGCTCGAAAGCAGCCTGGCGTTCAATTTTTGCGATCAGGCGATGCTTCTCATCGATAAGGGGTCGAAACAGGCTGATTTCGCTGCCATCGGCGACAAAAGAGATTGCGTAATCGAGCCCGGCAATATGGCGGCTTAACTCAATGGCTTCAGCATCTTGCGGCGTAACTCTGGCAAGTTCAAAACCCCGGTCAGGCGAATTCAAGCCCTTTCCACTACTGAGAGGGCCGTTCTGTTCAACCACCGCCGTAAGTACACCTTCTGTTTTGTGGGTAATTTTAACAATCACCCGGCGGTCATTAAGCAGCAGGCGGTCACCTGGTGATGTATGCGCAAAAACGCTTGCAGCAGGAACCGGAATGCGCCCATCTACATCAGACTGCTCACCCAAAAACAGCTCGACTTTTTCAGGCAGTCTCTGAACATCAGGAAAGCGGCCAATACGAACCTTTGCGCCCTGCAGATCGAGAATAATACGAAACTCGCGACCAACCTCGGCCCGCATCTTGACAAGCCTTTCGAGCCAGAGCTCAAGACTGGCAGCCTGAAGGTGAGCAATGTTCAGCCGGAGTGAAGAAGCCGTCTCACAGAGTCGACGCAGGTTTTCTGCATCTTCTGATGCCGGGCCACAGGTAAAAACAAGGGTTTTCATAACATAAACTGCTTAAATTTTTGATTTCAGGGCAAGAAAGGTAAAGTCATCCTGAAATTTTACGTTGCCCATGAATGTCTTCATTTCATTCATAATCGAGGTCGACAGGCATGGGGCCGTCTGGTATTGCAATCGGTTGAGCATCTGCAGTAACCTGTCTTCACCAAAAAGCATTCCATCTGCATCAGCACATTCAACAAGACCGTCGGTATAAATAAGCAGGCTTTTGCCGGCCGAGAAATCTACTGTGATTTCATTCCACGGCATGGGGATGCCAAGACCGAGCATGGGCCCGTTGCCTTCAATAAATACAGGAGCCTGACCCGGCTGCAGAAGTACCGGATTCGGGTGACCCGAATTGCAGTAGGTAAAGGTCTGCCTGGCAGGGTTAACCACGCCAAAAATTATGGTAAAAAAACTGCCAAAGCGGGTGAATGGAAACTCTTTATCAAGGGCTTTCATTACCTCGGCCGGCTGAAGCTGATTATTGGTTGCTGTTTGCAGGAACTGGGCCACAGCAACGGTGATCATAGCAGCTCTGGGCCCGTGCCCGGCAACATCTACGACCCAGGCATACCAGTTTTCGTCATCGTGGCGAACCAGATTTACCAGGTCGCCGCCAACCTGGTCACAGGGCAGAAACTCAAAAGCAGCTTCAACAAGCTCTGAACTTGGCAGAGAGCCTGGCAGGAGTGTTTTCTGAATACTGGCGGCAGCGGCCAGGTCTTCAAGCATAGCCTTCTGACGGCTGGCAAGCTCTGAATTAAGAGCCCGCATCTGATTTTCAACAGCTGCATAGCGTAGAATAAGGCTTTTAAGAAGCCTGTTGTTAACATCGACATCTCTAACTTCGGCCCAGATATCGAGAAGAAAAGTGCCGATATCACGGTTCTTCATATCCGCGCCGGCGAGACGGGTAATGCACTGAACAGGTATTTTCAGAGATTTCATTGCAGATTATTCCTCTGGCTGAACCTGGTCGATTCCGATGTCATTACAAGATTCGAGTTCTTTGATAAGAACATCGACAGAGCTTCGGTCAAGAATGCTTCCGTGCTGAGAAGCAACCATTTCAAATGGAATTCCTTTCAGCTTTTTCAGGGCAAAATGTACCGCCTTACTCGAAGGCATAAGCTTACGATGAAAATCAAGATATCCAGGCAGGCGGCAAAAAGATTTGTCGTTCTGGCATTCGACACATGACCCGGCAGAACTGCATTCGTCAGGAAACCCATAAAAAAGTGTCCAGACCTTTTCGTAGGTGCCAAACATATCACCCGAAAAAAGAATTTTGCTTTGGGGGTCAAAAACAACATAACTGCCGCGGTTGTGACAATAGGGAATAGTAACAAATTCGAGCTGCCGGCCGGTCTTGAAGGTGAATTTATAACCCATGTCGGCTATATTAAAGAATTGTGACCTGGTGCCGTAATGCCGGATAAACATCTGACTGAAACCTGATGTAACAAGCTTCAATTCGGGGTTCTCGATCATATCTTCGAGGTTGGGAATACTGCCACACAAATCAGGGTCGTAGTGATCATAGATAAGAGCCGAAATCTTGTGCGGGTCCAGCCCGGTTTCAAGAATCTTCATCATGACAACCGGAAAATCGGGGCGACTGCCACCATCTAGCAGCACTGCCTCATCGCCTTCAATGATCAGATATGGGTTACAGCGCAACCCCGATTCTTTATCCTGAAAGCCGACCCACCAGACACCGTTATTCAGACTGACAACCCGGTCAAAATCAATAGAATCATTGCGCTTATTAAAAGCCTGCATCGCTAACCTCTTTTCGACAATCTGCTTCAGCCGGCAAACATTGACTTGATACGACTGAAAATACCGCCCTTTTCATTGTTCTGGGGCCTGCCAAGCACCTGTTCACAGAAAGACTGCAGATTTTTTGTCGCTTCGCAGGCTGCATCGATTTCCCAGATTGGAATTCCACGCAGCGTTGAGTCACCGAACTGTTTTTCAGCAGAAGCGACAGTCTGCCATTTAAAGGGCATCAGCTTTCGATAGTTGTCCAGATACTCACCCTGATCCTGCCGGTATTTGTTTAACAGACAGAAAAACTTTTCCTGGGGGTAATTGAGACGCTGAAGGGTAGCAAGCAGCCGCTTCAACCGCGACATTCCCGAAATGTTTCCCTCGGTCACAAATACCATTAAATCGGCTACATCCCACATCAGAATCGATATATCATCGATGTGGCTGGGAACATCGAGAATTAAAAAATCGCAATTGCGTGAACATTCCTGAATAACCTGATTCAGATTTGAGCGCGAGACGAATTCGGCCTCCTGAGGCTGAGAGGGACCAGCCAGCAAACTAACATTGCGCGAATTCTGAAAATATTTTTTGATTGAATCAAAAACCAGCCGCTCTTCGTTCTGAATAAGACGGGCCATATGCGGCTGGGATTTCAAGCCCAGATGAACACAGGCATCGCCGAGCTGAAGATCACCATCAATAAAAATGACCCTCTTGCCGGCTTTAGCAAGAAACCATGCCAGGTGCGTCGCAATGCTGGTGCGCCCCATTCCATCTTTGGGTGAAATAAAGGCGATAATTTTTCCGGTTTCCTGGGCCATTGGCATGGAAATGGCTTCGCGAATATTGCGGCTGATGCCGAGCAGGAGCTTGGTGCCAGCTGTCATTGAGGCCAGCATGACCTTCTGCATCGATTCTTTGGTTAACTCAAGCACCACCGAATGTTCCATGGCGACAGCCGTATCTTCATAAAACGATTCTTCACCCAGCAGAGCTGTTTCGCCGCAGAAGGCACCTGGCTTAATAACCGCGAGCAGCACATCATCGTGGCCGTCTTTGGCTTTTCGAGAAACCAGTTTAAGGCTGCCACTCTCGACAAAAAACATCGCCAGAGCCTTATCACCGGCTTCAAACAAAACACCACCACGCTCGACATCGCGTCGGGTCATGTGGCGGAGAATAACTTCAAGATCTCCAGTAGACAGGTCTTTAATAGCTAACATGTTTTAAATTCCGTTTATTTAAGGGCAGCTTCAACACTGTCTGCCATGCCCATCAGTTTATCAAGGCCAAGAAGCTGCAGAATCTTTTTAACTGAAGCGTTACAACCGGCAACAAAAAGTTTGCCACCACGCGCCTGCAGGCTCATGTGATGCTTTACCAGGGTAGTAATGGCTGAACTGCAGATCATCTCTACGCCGTCAAGGTCGACAATGACTTTCTTATTGCCCGTATCTTCTGCCTCCTGAATTGCTGCGTCAAATTCCTGAACGGCATCAAAAAAAATACTGGCGGTCACCTTTACGATTTCAGCCTGTTCGTGAGTTTCTCGATAAAAAGTCATTGATGGTGCTCCCATGCTGATGAATTACAATCTTGCCTAAGCGAATTCTAACATAAACAAAATTTTAGGATAAAGAAAAATAGAGGATAAGGATTATTTAATTTCAACTGCGGGTGTGGCTGGCGAAAAAGTGTTCCAGTGCAGACGCTCTGGTTTCCACTTGTCTTTGGGCTTATCGCTGCCATCAGGGTACCCGACCGGTATAACACATAGCGGGGTCAGATGCGGTGGCAGATGCAAAACCTCGCTGACAGCAGCCATTCTATCGTCATAAGGGTAAGCCGCTGTCCAGACTGCGCCGAGCTTCATGCTTTCGGCGGCCAGGAGAATGTTCTGGGTCGCGGCCGAGCAATCAAGCATCCACATTCCCTCTGAGCCACCTGCCGTCGCGATTTCCATGTCGCCACAGACAACAATCGCTGCTCCGGCACTGGCAAGCATTTTTGCGTATGGGAGTCTTTCAGCCATGGCATCCATGGCCGGCCGGTCATTGACAACAATAAACTGCCATGGCTGGCGGTTACGAGCTGTCGGGGCAGCCATTCCAGCCTTGACGAGTTCGGTGAGCTGGTCGCGGGGCACTTCGGCACCGGTAAAGCTGCGAACACTTTTTCTGGTGTAAATCGTTTTCAACGTCTGGTTCTCAGACATAGACAGTGCAGATGTTGCTGTTTCAGATGCATTACCAGTTATTTTTTCAACCACCCTAACCTCTCCTGATTTATGAGCTTCTTCAGGCTCAGAAACATTGTTGCCAATCTTTGCCGGCGACATCAGAAGAATGATGATGACAACCGCGAGCAGAACATTGATCACAGCGTGAATTTTCACTTCCCGGGCCTCCCTGCCTTCTAATCTTTGCGTCTGATCACCAGAACCAACACGCAGCATTTCAACCAGCTGCCCGCTGGGGCAGAAATAATTACACCATGGCCGTCTGATAAAAGGTGAAAGAAATAGAAAACCCAGTGCCAGAAAAAGAACGGTCGTTGATGCAGAACTCAGCAAAAAGGCCGAAAACGGCTCGATGCTGTTCAAGCTGACATGGGTGCCGGTAATGAGGCAAAGCGCAACCACGGCAAAAAGCATTGGGCGGCAATAGCGCAGCAATCTCGCGGTTCTACCGGTGAGATCGAACTTTTTCCGGCATGAGTTACCGAGTAGTTCCTGGGCCGCTCCATAGGGGCAATACCAGTTACAATACCATGAGCGACCGCTTAAAAAAGGAATCATAACGGTCAGAAAAACGACAACAGCAAGGTATAATTGATTTCGCAGTGGAACACCATGGATCGCCCAGGCATAAACAAGCTCGATCGAAAAGAAGCGCCCAAGAACAAAACCGGGAAGCAGAACAGCTGCCACCAGAATCAGTTTGCGATATCTGGCAAGACGTGAGCTGAAAAAGCACCCCGAAAACGCGACCAGCAAAAAAGCCCAGGCCAAAATTTCGACGACAACAGCGTAATAGTCGATTTTGCGTCTGGCCTGTTCAATCTCGAGAAACTTTGCCAGGCGTAGCCTGATGCTGTCGATCGTGGCCCGGCTGGTCATGGTTGCCCTCGAGACAGCATCAACGGGTAGAGTGACCGCAGTGCTTGCGTTCTGCCCGTTCCAGGAAGCAAAAAAACCGGCTTTTTCAAGTCTATTGACGAAACCGGGTGTTTCGTCGTTCTTCTGCAGCAGCAGGCCGGTGACCCTGTCTTCATGATTGAGCCCAATCAAGATCGGCAACCATGAACCATAACCGGTAATGTGTCTCGCAAGCGGCTGGGTATGCAGCAAAGTTCCAATTTGTCGGCCGTCACCGGCAAAAGCGATCGCCTCGTCATCAGAACGAAACTCAAGTTCTACGGTTCCTGGAAGAAGCCTGGCAGCTTCATCAACGCTGAACTGCTTCTGATGATTGACCGGTGCAGCAACCGGATGCAGGGGGTAACCTAAAAATCGACCTTCATGAATAGCGGCTGCCAAAAAAACAGTGCCCAGCATTGCCAGCACATACAGCTTTCCGAGAAGATTGCGCCTTTTCATAACTTCCTGCAGCTTTTCAAATTGATGTTTTACAGCCTCTTCAGCTTTATTCAAACCAGTCAGGAGACGGAATTAACTTACACCGGAATTGTATCATTTAGAAACCAAAGCTGCCACTTTTATAAAATGTTCCAACCCGGGGGTCTGATCTCTGAAAATGTTGAGCAAATGAAGCAGCTGAATTCATCTGATTACAACTAAAAGAAGAAGCAGGCTGAACCCGCTATGGGTCAGCCTGCTGATTAAGCTGAAAATGTCAGCGACTCAAGAAATTACTTTTTTTTGGCCCTGGCAGCTGGTTTTGCTGCGGGAGCTTTTTTTGCCGGTGTTTTTTTGCTTGCAACCATGTTCTGAAGAGCTTTC
>JAQUZA010000108.1 GCA_028691595.1 Candidatus Rifleibacteriota bacterium | reverse complement strand
GACCAGAAACCCCAGCAGAGCTGCCTGAAGCAGCAGAGTGAAGGATTTTGCTTTATCAGCGCCTGTTATACAAATGTTCATAGTGCTCGATGTTGCTTAAAAGGTGATTCTGGTAGCTCAAAAAGCGGTTCAGGCGTTGATGCTTAGCCCAGAGGTCTTCGGATGACCATGTTGAGACTCCTGTAAATCTGGTTCCGGGTTGGTCTTTGTTCAGCCTGTAGACCTTGGCATTTGCAGAGTTCTCAATGGGAAAAAGAAAGTAGTGGTCGTCTTCGATCATTGCCCGGTGCATCAACGATGAGAGATAAATGCTTCGGGTGGCGATCTGTTTTTGCACAAGACTGCGCCCCTGTGCAAATGACGCAAGATCATCAGCTATTCCAGCAAGGTCAAGAATGGTTGGCTGGATATCGGCCTGTGACCCCTGAATTTGATTGATTTTAAAGCCTGCTGATTCAGGTCTGATAATAATCAGGGGGACATTTACGAGCTCTGGCTCAAGATTCCAGCCATGGCCGTGCATTCCATTTTCGCCCAGCATAGTACCGTGATCGCCAATGGCAATTACCAGAGTGTTTTTTGCGAGCCCGGTAGTGTCGAGCTTTTGAACGAGCCGGGCAAGCTGGCGGTCTTGATAGAGCAGGCAGTTTTTGTACCGGCCAAGCCAGCTGCCCTGAAAGTAATCATCTTCTGAGAAGACCGGCGGATCTTCGGTCACCCGGTCAAACGGAGAATGCGGAAAAAGCATGCGATAGTAGATAAAAAAGGGTTGCTGCGGTTCTGATGCGACTTTTTCAAGCAAATCACTGATGCGGTCAACCATGACATGTTCTTTGATGCCCCATACCCAACCGTCTTCGCGAGTGGAGTCAGGCAGCGAAACGGCATCGTAAAAACCTTTGAACCCACGTGGGCGGTAAAACGAATAAAGCCCGGTGTCGCCTATAAAACCGGAAAAATACATGAAACAGTCGTAGCGTGAATTTTTGAGTTTTTCGATCAGAGTTGGATGATTGAATTCAGGTTTTTGTCGTAAAAACAGGTGCCCTGGTGGAAACATGCCGCTCATAACTGCAAAATCAGCATTCGAAGATTCTGGAAAACACGAAAAGACGAATGGAAAAATCTCCATCCTATCTTTATATTTCTCCATTTCAGGCCAGGTTTTTTCATTATGACCAAATAATGACAGATACTTGTTGCTGGTTGATTCAAGCATGATCAGAATGATGTTTTTGCTGCCTGTAGACACTTTACCTGGTTGAGCTTGAGGCCCTGAAATTTGGGGAAAAGTAACACCGCAATCTGAAAACGTTTGTAGCAGGTCGATCAGACCTGGTTTTTCTGGCTGAAAAACCATTGGCAGAGGCAAGGAGGCAAGCAGATTACGCACCGGGTCACGCAGTATCGAAGGGTAATCGGTGAGCATCTGATAACCGGTTAATGAAAGCTGTGCCGTGATGAGCAGATAAACCGCTGATTGGGACAATGCACTTCGTTTGGCAGCCACCCGTTTTCTGACGCAAGAATAAAAACCGATAAAAAGCAGCGGCGTGATTAGAATGACCCCGGCTATTTTAAGGTCGACCAGTGCTGTGGCAGTCGCAACAATACTTGATAAATTTGCCAGACCCCAGACCCAGTTGATAGTTTCAAAGCCGGGGCGCATGCCGCTTTTGTAGAGCAGTATTCCATCAACCAGAAAAAACAGGGCCGCACAGCCGGCAGAAATATAAAAGACTGGCCGCGAAAGACGAGGTGCGGCCAGGCCGGCTAAAAAAGCAAATGTCAGTATGCCTGCCAGCCAGCTCAAGGCTCCGGCTGCGTAGTTAAATGAGGCAAAAATGTACCAGAAGTTGAAGAGGCTTTTGGCAAGGGGAGCATTGAATAGGACCTGGCTGAGCAGGCCACCTGCAAATACAGGTATCAGCCAGGTCATGGCCATAGCTTCTTTGCTGTTATCTACTTCGCAGTGCCTGATGAACCAGTATCCCGGAAGCCAGCAGAGAGGCAGCAAAACAATTGCCGCCAGCCATGAACTTCGATAGATAATCGGGTTGCCTGCCAGAAAAGCCAGAATTGCCACGAACAGGGCTGCCTGATACAGATATACGGCTCGTGATGATTCTTGTTGTTTTGATAAAAAAGCCACTAGTGTTGCAGCTGTAGCGGCAAAAAAGAAGACGATCAACAGATTGTTCAAAAAATAGCTGAATCCGAAAAACGGCAAAACCCAGAGCAGTGGCAGCCAATTTTTGTTGCCATTTTTACTGGCTACGTACAGAGAGAGCGCCATCCATGCAAGGCCCCAGAAAAGGCCGGGGGCTTGAAAAAAAATGTCCATGACTATGAGGCTTTGCAGGGCATCAAAATCAAGTCGACCATCAAATAACTGATAGAGATAGCAGCGGTGATCGACGACATTATTAAAAAGGCCCATGGTCAGGTAGCTGAGAGCGTGAAAACCGAGATAGCGGTTTTTCATCACCCCGGAGAGCTTTGAAAACCCGCTTTGCAAGGCAATAATAAGTGGAATCAGAAGAAAAATTACCAGCCATCGGCCCCATTCGGGCTCATCGAGGCGCGGTCGCCATAGTTCGCCCAGGTTGGTCTGCAGATTCAGTATTATGCTCAGCATCCTGATGGCGAAAAGCAATGCCAGAGTCGAGACGGCGGCAACTCGTACTTCATGCCAGAATGCGGCTAGTCTGATGCTAAGAGTCTTCATAACAGGAATGTACTCTAAATACTTGCTGTGGGCAACATTGTAAATATTTGCTTATCTGAGGTTCAGCAGCAGAGATTTCTGCAAAGCCAGAAACTTTCTGCTCTGCGCAGCTATATCACCGTTTAAAACCGTTAAAGGCTCTGAGACTTTTGAGAACTCAGTTTTGCCATTCGATTGACTGATGGAAAAAATTTCTGGAGGCCCGGCATCGGCGCTCGGAAACCAATAATAATAACCATTTTCGACCAATGCGGTCTGACTCATTGAATGAAGAAAAATTCTTGCGGAGGGCCCGGTACTACCCAGGCCGTCTTCAGCAATAAGAGAGCGTCCCTGGCAGATTGTTCCTGGTGCCATTTGCAGGCCCGTTACTGCAAGGGCGGTTGGCAATACATCAACGTGTGACCCCATGCTGAGATTTGTTCTTATGCCCGATGCTTCAGGCCTGATTAAAACCAGTGGAACATTGGTCAGTTCTGGCTGAAGACTCCATCCGTGACCGAGTCTGCCATTTTCTCCGAGCATGGTGCCGTGATCTGAGACAAGAATTACAATTGTTGAGCTGGCAAGCCCGGTAGAATCAAGGTGCTTCAGTATTCTGGCAATTTGCGCATCCTGGTATAGCAGACAATTTTTGAATCTGCCGACAAGATTGCCTTGCTGATAGCCTTCTTCATCAAAGACCGGTGGTGTGTCAGCGAGGCTCTGGAATGGTGCATGCGGGAAAAGCATGCGGTAATAAATGAAAAATGGTTGGGCGGGAGAAGATGCCTGGTGGGAAAGCAGATCATTTATGCAGTTGACAACATACTGTTCTTTAACACCCCATAGCCACCCTTCTTCGCGCCCGACACCGGGCATGTTTCCGGCATCGTAAATTCTGTCAAACCCCCGGGGTTTGTAGAATGAAGAAAGGCCGGTATCGCCTAGAAAGCCTGAAAAAAGCAGGCTGCAGTCATACCCGGCTTCCTTGAAATGATCGACAAGAAGTTTGGCCGGAATTTCGGGGCGCTGGCGAAGCAGAAGAAAATCAGGGGGGTAAAGGCCGCTCATCAAGGCAAAATCAGCATTTGAAGATTCTGGAAAGCACGAAAAGAAGAAGGGAAATATTTCCATGCGATCTTTATACTTTTCCAGTTCTGGCCAGGTTTGTTCATGGTGACCAAAAAGAGAGACATAACGATTTGTTGTCGACTCAAGCATGATCAGGATCAGGTTCTTTTTTGCCGCTGTCTGGTCCGGTTCCCTTATCGGTTTATCATACGT
This sequence comes from Candidatus Rifleibacteriota bacterium, assembly GCA_028691595.1. Taxonomy (GTDB): domain Bacteria; phylum Muiribacteriota; class Ozemobacteria; order Ozemobacterales; family Ozemobacteraceae; genus Rifleibacterium. The sequence continues at coordinate 5,239 of JAQUZA010000108.1, read as the reverse complement.
GAGGGTTGTGAGGCCGCATTCTTTAAAGCTTCTGGTGAGCTCTTCTATAGATTTGAAACTGCCTGTATCGTCTTTTAAAGGGGCAAAAGAAGAAAGCATTACCCGTAAGGGGTCTCTGAACAGCCCTGGAGAGATAACCCCAAATAACTGACAGGAAAGAGAGGCTTCAAGAGCGAAAAGCAAAAAAGGTGCAAGTCTGACGGTTGCCTTTTTATCTGAAGATATTTGCATCGCATAGCGAAACACTAAGGGAGGAACGAAAAAGAGCAGCAGTAAAGCTCCAATGCCATTCATTGAACCGATAGTGCCGGCCAGACTCGAAAGCCTGCTGAGGCCCAGCACCCAGTCGAGGGTATTGTAGGTGAGTCTCAGGCCTGTTTTGAACATAACAATCGCATCGATGAGATAGAACGATAAAAGTATGCCAGTGGCAATAAAAAATGTCGGGCGGGTCAGACGTGGGTGAATGCTGCCGGCAACTGTAATCATGGTAATGGTAATCAAGACCGGAATGACAGCCCAGGAGGCAAAATGCAGTGAGGCCATACTGAACCACAGGTTGAACAGGTTTCTGGCAAGAGGTACATTGGTCAGGATAACAACAAATACAATGCCGGAAAGGCTTGTTGTCAACCAACTCGCAGAGTTCGCATCCGGGTTATCTGTTTTTTCGAGGCCTGCTGCCAGAAGCAATCCCGGAAGCCATGCGGGCAGAAAAAGCAGCAGCGCAACCAGCCATGAATTGCGGTAAATCGCTGAACTGTCGTTCAGCAGGAGCAACAAGCCCGGAAAGCTTATTGTCCACCACAGGTGCAGTTTGCTCGAACCATGCTTCCGGCAGCAGAAATGGCAAGCTGTTGCGCCAATGGCAACCGCGACAGAAAAAATGGCCGGAAATGCGTCATCAGAAACGCTCAAAGGCGGTAAAACCGGAATCCAGAGAACTGGAAGCACATATCTGATACTTGATTTGCGCGCCAGAGTGAAGCTGACAGCACACCAGGCAAGACCCCATAAGTAGCCGGGAGCCTGGAACAGAAAATCCAGGGAATACAGGTTAATAAGCTCGTCAAGAGAAAGATTTCCGTCAATCAATTCACAGATAAAGCTTCTTTTGCCAATTTTATTGTGAAACAGGGCAATTAGAAAATATTCGCTGACCAGAAACAGCAGTATGCGGTTTTGCAAAGGGGAAGCAAGATGTCGCATTTTTGCTGCCAGCAGGACAAGCAGCAGAGCTGCAGATAAGAATAGCCACAGGCCGGCATAGGCTGAGCTAACTGGCTGGGGTCTGAAGAGGCCGCCAAACTCAGCAGAAAAATTGAGCAGCACCTGAAAAAATCTTATGCAAAATATGGTTATCAGCAGCGAAACCGCCGAACTTTTATATTTTTGCAGCCATAATGCCGGATAATTGCTCATCTTTTTTTATGCATGCCCGTTTAATTCTATCAGACTGAATATCAGATAAAAAACCGGCTGCAGGTAGACATGCAGCCGGTTTTTAAGATCATTGTATTGACCTGGTTTGGTGACCGGTCAGGCACTTTTAAGCATTCGTTCAAGCTCTTTCGGGTGCATGGTGTGAACCATGGCTTCTTCAAGGGTTATGTCGCCGCGCAGATACAGGTCGCGCAAGGACATTTCAAAAGTCATCATGCCTTCTTCATGGCTGGTCTGCATTACGGTATAAAGACCCGAAATCTTTTGTTCGCGGATACAGTTGGCAACTGCCGGGTTACCAACCAGGATTTCGTTGCAGACCACGCGGCCTTTGCCGCTGGCAACCGGAAGCAGCTGCTGGGCAATGACAGCTCTCAGAACAAATGAGAGCTGAGAGCGTATCTGACCTTGCTGGTGTGGGGGAAACATGTCGATAATACGGTTAACGGTCTGTGCTGCGTCGGTGGTGTGAAGGGTTCCGAAGACCAGATGGCCTGTTTCAGCCATGGTGCAGGCAGCCGAAACGGTTTCGAGGTCACGCATTTCGCCAACCAGAATGACATCGGGGTCTTCGCGAAGAACGCGTCTCAGTGCTTCATCGAAAGACTTGGTATCGATGTGAAGCTCGCGCTGGTTTACCACTGATCTTTTGTGATAGTGAAGGTATTCGATCGGGTCTTCGATGGTCATGATATGGCAGCGACGTGTTTCGTTGATAATATTGATCAGGCATGCCAGTGATGTCGATTTGCCCGAACCGGTGGGGCCTGTAAAAAGAACCAGACCTTTGCGCATGCGGGTAAATTCGCGCAATTTTTCGGGCAGTCGCAACTCTTCAAGAGTTGGAATTTTAGTGGGAATAATACGAAATGCCGCACCGATACAACCGCGTTGCTTGTAAACATTGACGCGAAATCGGCCGAAACCGTGAACCGAATAAGAAAGGTCGAGCTCAAATTCTTCTTCAAATTCTTTTTGTTGCTCGGCGGTGAGCATATTATATATCAATGACCTGGTATCCATGGGTGTGAGAACATCAAGGTCAGTTTGAATCAGTTCGCCGTCAACACGAATTACTGGAGGGGTGCCCACCGTAATGTGAAGGTCGGATGCTCCGTTTTCAATGACCAGATTCAGCAGATCGTTCAGGACAAACATCGCCGCACTCCTTAGTTATGTGTCTTTTTTTTTAAATTCAGGTTGCATCGTCAGCAGTTGGTTAATGCTCGCCCATGGTGACGCGAAGAACTTCTTCGAGCGAGGTCATTCCGGTAAGGGCTTTGCGCAGAGCTGACTCGCGCAGTGACAGCATGCCTTCTTCGATTGCCTGTCGTCGGATGTCGTCTGTTGAACCGCCGTTCAGAATGATGTCTCTGAGACGCTCTGACATCATCATGACTTCGTAAACGCCTATGCGGCCGCGGCTACCAGAGTTGTTGCACGATTCGCACCCTTTGCCCTTGTAAAACATCATGTTCTTTTCGTTGATGTGAGGCAGATCTATGCGGCGAATCAATTCAGGGGTGATACCAAACTGGCTTATCTGCTCAGCTCGCGGTTTAATTTCGAACTTGCAGTCTTTGCAGATTTTGCGCACAAGGCGCTGAGCCTGCACGAGAATTACTGAAGTGGTAACCATGAATGGTTCGATACCCATGTTGACGATACGGCCGATTGTGCCCGGAGCATCGTTTGTGTGCAGGGTTGAAAGCACGAGATGGCCTGTCATCGATGCTTTGATAGCAATTTCGGCTGTTTCAAAGTCGCGAATTTCGCCGACCATGATTACGTCCGGGTCCTGGCGCAGGAATGAGCGCAGGGCCGCGGCAAAAGTCAGGCCGATTTCGGGTTTGCACTGCACCTGATTAACGCCGTGCAGCATATATTCAACCGGGTCTTCAGCGGTCATGACGTTCGTATCGATAGAGTTGACCGAAGTCAGTGCCGAATAAAGTGTCGTGGTTTTTCCGGAGCCCGTAGGGCCGGTAACCAGAATGATACCGTAGGGTGAGGCAATCCCTGATTTAAAACGCTCCAGGGTTTTGGGCTCGAAACCCAGGTCTTCAAGATTGACCTTCAGCGAAGTCTGGTCAAGAATTCGCATAACGATCTTTTCGCCCCAGATAACGGGAAGTACCGAAACGCGAAGGTCGATCATGCGGTTGGCAACCTTGATTTTGATACGACCATCCTGTGGCAGACGCTTTTCAGCAATGTTGAGTGACGACATGATCTTGATACGAGAAGTGATCGCGGCAGTCGCTTTTTTGGGCGGGTTCATTGCCGTGAACATCATGCCATCCTGGCGGTATCTGATGCGCAATTCTTTTTCGAAGGGCTCGATATGAATGTCTGATACGCCGTTCTGCACAGCCTGAGAAATGACCAGATTGCAGAGACGAATGATGGGCGCATCGTTTTCGCCAAGTTCGCCGAGACCGTCGAGGTCTTCATCATCAGTGTGTCCGATGTCTTCAAGATCGTCCATCAGTTTGTCCTGCTGGGCCACCGCACCGTAGGCATCTTGAAGGGCTTTGTTGATGTCGGTATGGGTTGCAACTACAGGCTTGACCATCAGGCCGGTCATCAGTTGAATGTCGTCGATGGCGATGATGTTGAGCGGGTCAACCATTGCCACGGTTAGCTTATTGCCGACCTTGTTGATCGGAATCAACATATGCCGCTTGGCAATATGCTCGGGCACCAGTTTGGCGATGACCGGGTCGATCAGGTAGTTCGAAAGATCGATAAATGGTATGCGCAGCTGTTTTGAAAGGATCTGGACGATATCCTGTTCGGTGACCAGATGCATTTCAACGAGAACGGCACCAAGGCGCTTGCCGCTCTTTTTCTGCAGGGCAAGAGCCTGCTGCAGTTGTTCCTCGTTGATGAGACCTTCAGAAATCAGCGCATCGCCAAGACGCATTTTCTTGGAAAGAATCGAAGTTGCAGCCGCAGATTTTGGGGTGGGTTGACCAGATGCAGGTGGGGCACCGGTGCCTGCCCCTGCTGGTGCTCCTGGCTGTGCAGGAAGAGATTGATTCATTTCTGCAGTTCCTTCCTTATTTCTTTACCAGAAATAATGCCTCAAATTGTCGTTATAATCAAGCAATTCAGTTTTGAAATCACGAATAGATACAATGTCTGATAACATCGGCCGGAGCCTCACTGTCAGTCAGCAGTCTGAATGATTCAAGACCCTGCTCGAACAGCAACTCCCGGCCATCGATCACCAGACAGCCATTTTTACGGGCACATGCAGCCAGTTGAGAATTTGGCGCATAGTTGAAATCGACAAAAACCTGAGTTTTTTCAAGATATTTGTCAAGTTCCGGGACAAAATCTTTGGCCGACCACCCGAGTGGGGTAGTGTTGATGATTATATCAGATTCCCTGATGGCATAGGAAAAGTTTTTATCGTTCCAGGAGAGTTTCGCTATTGGCATGTCTGAATGACTAAATTTGTTGTGTTCAACGCTACTTTTTTGGTGAGCATATTCATGATGCTCTTCAGAAAAACTTCTGGCGATCTGAAAAGCTTCTTTGACTTTGGAGCTTTCAAGGGCTCTCAGGGCGGTGATGGCCGACGCGCCATTGCCCATAACCAGGGCTTTGGAATCGGGACGGAGCAGTCTTGAAAGGATTCTTTGCAGGCCTGTCACGTCGGTATTCCACCCCTCAGCGCCGTTATGGCAAAATCTGATCGTATTGACCACGCCTGTGATTCGTGCTGGTTTAACATATTAATGGCTATGTAATCGAGCCCAGACCTTATAAGTTCATACTGCATTAAAGG
>JAQUZA010000107.1 GCA_028691595.1 Candidatus Rifleibacteriota bacterium | reverse complement strand
TCTATCAACGCGCGGATCGAGGCAGTTGGTGTTGATGGTCTCTCGGCAACCGTAGCAGACGGCGAAATACGTCTTTCTTACGAACCCCCGACTTCAACCAACACTTCGACAATCGAAATCTCTGCCGCACTTGCTGATCAGCTTGGTATCATGGATCAGCTTGCCAATGGTTTCGTTCAGGGCGATAAAGATGAGTCCAAAGCCGTTACTGGTTTTAGCACCTATCATACTGCTGGCGGTACTGCTGTAACATTCGATCTGACAGATGCAGAAGGCGATACTGTTAGTATTGCAGCTTACACAACCGAGGCTGACCGCGAAGTCGCAGATATGGTCGAAATTGAAGCCTTCGAAGCTACAGTTAACTCTCAACTTGATGTTGCTGATGTTAATGCCCGGATGGATGCGGTAAATGGTTCTCTGGCATTCACCTCTACCAGACTTGGCCAGGAAAACGTCAGCGGTGCCGACCCGATTCAGAGCAGAATTACTCTTCTTGTCAACGAACAGGATGCTCTCGACAAGTTCGGTCTTACCAATGGCACTGCCAAAGGCTCTGGCGATACCAACTTCAAACTTCATGTTGTAGATAACAAACCTCAGTTTCAGATTGGTGCCGATGCCGGTCAGAGCATGCAGATATCAATGGGCGATATGTCTTCAAAAGCCCTCGGAATCGACAAGCTTGATATGACCAGCGTTGAGGGTGCCCAGACTGCTCTGAGCAAACTCAACAAGGCTCTTGATACCGTATCTGCCGAAAGATCCAAACTGGGTGCTTTCCAGAATCGTCTCGAATACTCAATCAGCAATCTGCAGAATACTTCAAGCAACCTGACCTCAGCTGAATCACGCATCAGAGACGCTGATATCGCCATGGAAATGATCGAGTTCACACGTAATCAGATCGTTTCTCAGTCCGGCACCGCAATGCTGGCTCAGGCAAACATGGTTCCACAGAGTGTTCTCTCACTGCTCGGTCAGTAAAAGCTAGAATAATTCAATAAGTTTTAAGATTTCTGCCGCTAAAAGCTCTGCTTTTGGCGGCAGAATTTTTTTTTGCAAAAATTGCTAAATAAATTTGTGCTTTGTGCCGAAACGGTTTCAGTAACGAGCTATCACACACAGGGAAGTATGTGAGCTGATTCATGGAGGAATCAATATGCTGATACCGTTTTCTTTGTACATCTGGCGCATGCGTTGCACTCGCCGGCGTTTCAACCTGGTAAGAGCTTTTCTCGACCTTTTTTCGGGTCACCATGGTTTGCAGACGCTATTTGAGGCAGCCTCGGGCGGCCTTTCAACCAACACTTCGGCTAAAGCCTTTTTCAGTCAGGGTTTTCACCATTTGAAAAAAATGTAAAAATCTTCTTGACGAGAATTCGTTTCTTTATACTTTATCGCCCTATCGCAAGGATGCGAAATTAATTTTCAAATGATTCACGGAGGAATCAACCATGTCTTTACGCATTAATCAGAATGTTGTTGCACTTTCCACTTACGGTACCGTTGCCCAGACTTCCAATAGAATGGAAAAGTCGATCGAGAAGCTCAGCTCTGGCCTGAGAATTAACAGAGCGGCTGATGACGCAGCAGGTCTGGCAATCAGCGAAAAAATGCGCCGGCAGATTCGTGGCTTGAACCGGGCGGTTTTAAATGCCCAGGATGCCATTTCCATGATGCAGACTGCCGAAGGCGCGATGAACGAAACCCACAGCATTCTTCACCGCATGCGCGAACTTTCAATTCAGGCCTCAAATGACACCCTTACCAGCGGTGACCGACTTGAAATTCAGAAAGAGGTCGTTCAGCTACGCGATGACCTCGATCGTATCGCCAAAAATACTGAATTTAATACCAAGAAGCTTCTCGACGGTAGTCAGACTGCTCTTGTCAGCGCCAGTTCAGCCGCTGTAAATGGCATTATTACCGGTAACCCATCTGATTCAAGTGGTGATTATTCTGTAAGCATCGCTTTGTTGCATGCGGGTATTTCTGAAATGCAGCGGTCACAGATTTTTGTGATCAACGATGGCTCAGGCAAGCTTGCAGAAGGCAGTACTCAACTTCAGAGTATAGCTCAATTCTACAATGGTAATGGCGTTTTTGTTCTTGATTCTCCGATTTCACTGACCCTTAGCGGCAATTCAAAAACTACCACCATTACTCTTGATGCTCAGATGACCATGGATAACCTGGCAGGAGCATTTCAAAACGCCATTAACAGCGACAGTGGCCTGGGGATAAAAAACAGTCGAACCTCAACTGTAAATACTTCACAGACAAAAGTTGCAGGTCTTGGTGGTTATATCGAGATAATTTCCGGAAATGTTGGCGAACTGGGCAGTATCTCGGTATGCGGCGACCAGAGCGTTGTTGATGCAATGGGCCTGAGTGTGAGTCGCGAGGCTCAGAACAACCTCACTGAGGTTACATCCCGTGACAGTTTCGGTAATGTCAAATCTGTTAGAACTGAAACTGACCGAGCCTTTGGGTTGTTACAGGGTATCGATGTTCAGTTTTCTTCTCAACCTGCCCAGATTGCAGGAACATCTGGCCTTGAAGCTGGTCTGGTAATTACCGCAGCCGGCGGCGAAGCATTTACCCTGGCAGTAGGTACAGCCAGCACCAATATTGTAATTGCTTCGGGTTACTGGACAATGCAGGGCATTACCAGAAGCCTCAATGCACAGATTGAGGCGGCAACACCCGGGGCTGCCGATCTTTTCGGCCTCTCTGCTTCAGTAGTCGAAGGCGAAGTCAGAATTTCCTATGATAAGCCAGCCACAGCAACCAAGACTCTTGCTACAACAATTACGCTCAACAATGTTACGACATCTGCTCTTGGCTTTGTTAATGGTCTTTTCAGCGGCTTTGTCGATGGCTCAAAAGACACCAGCAAAATCGAATGGGGTTTCAGCCAGTTCGTTGATACTGCAAAATATTCTCTTGCCGCCGGCACCCCGATAATTGTAACTGTTCAGGATGGCTTTGGTCTTGGATCAGCTCAGATAACCATTATTCCGGGAGTTCTTGGCCTTGGGAACGAGCAAGATGCTGATATGATATCGTTCAGGCTGTTTCAGGCCTCAGTGAATGATACTCTTAAAAATGCCAGCGTTGCAGTTAGAGTTGATCAGCATGGCGGTGCCATGGCATTCACTTCACTGCGAGTCGGGACCGAACATGAGACTAACGGAACTAACACCAGTCTTGTTTCGCTGGTCATGACTTCAACAATCACCTCATATATGCAGAATATTTTCGGCCTCAGCGAAGGCACGGTTAAAGGCTCTGGTGATGCCAATTTTAAGATGCATGTGGTCAATAATCAGCCTCAGTTTCAGATTGGGGCAGACCAGGGTCAGAGCATGAAAGTTGCCATTGCTGATATGACTTCGATGGCCCTGGGCGTTGACAAGCTTGATATGACAACGGTTAAAGGGGCCGAAAAAGCCCTTGGAAAACTTAATAAGGCGATCGATCTGGTTTCTTCTGAAAGATCGAAACTGGGTTCTTTTCAGAACCGACTCGAGTTTGCAGTAAATAACCTGCGCAGCACACATTCGAACCTCAGTTCTGCTGAGTCACGAATCAGAGATGCCGACATTGCCAGCGAAATGATTGAATTCACACGCAACCAGATTGTTTCACAGTCTGGCACCGCGATGCTGGCACAGGCAAATATGCTGCCACAGGGGGTGTTGCAGCTGCTTCAATAATATAAATGCAGCATAAATACGTTTTAATAACAGCAACCTGGCTGATTGATCGAAGTTTCGGGGTCTTGAGACCATGAACTCTTCATTAGTCAGTGAATGGCGGCCATGGTAGTAAGCATGACCGGTCTGCAAGGGTGCAAGCCCGCATGATTGCCGCTGGGCAAGATCCTTATGGGTGCGCTGTTTAAATCGCTAAATCGGGATTTAATGGGGAACAAGCTCAGGATGTCCGGGCTGATTCAAGGATGAAGTCTGGGACCTGGCTTTAAAGGTGAGTTCCGGCACCGGATATCTGCCGTTTGTTCTCTGTCGTTGGCCTAATAAATCGTTTATTAATTCACGCACAACTTATCAGGAAGGGGGAATACTCCAAAGTTCTCGGATGTAATGCGCAGGGATGCGCTTAATGAACAAAATCAGCGATTCATGGAGGAATCAATATGAGTTTACGAATCAACCAAAACGTTCTCGCAATCAGTACGTACGGTTCGGTAAGTCAGACTTCGTCCCGTCTGGAAAAGTCTATCCAGAAACTGAGTTCTGGCTTACGTATCAACAGCGCTGCCGACGATGCAGCAGGCCTGGCAATCAGTGAAAAAATGCGCCGTCAGATCAAAGGTCTGAGTCGCGCCGTGCTGAACGCCCAGGATGGCATTTCGATGATTCAGACTGCTGAAGGGGCTCTCAATGAGTCTACCAGCATTCTGCAGCGCATGCGCGAGCTGGCTATTCAGTCTTCAAACGACACTCTGACAAGCAATGACCGGCTTGAAATTCAGAAAGAAGTTAACCAGCTCAAAAACGACCTCGACAGAATTTCGCGCAATACCGAATTCAATACCAAAAAACTCCTCGATGGTAGTCAGACATCTCTCATCAGTTCAAGTTCTGGAGTGGTAAAAGGTCTGGTCAACGGTAACGTTCAGGCTGCCGGTGGTGATTACGATGTATCTCTTGAGCTGCTCAGCGGTGGTATTGCTGAAATTCAGCGCTCGCAGATATTTTCTCTGAACGATGGCAGTTCGAGTATCGCCCATGGTGGTACCCAGCTGCAGAGTATTGCTCAGTTCTACGATGCCAACGGGGTTTTCTCACTCGCAACTCCTCAGACTCTAACCTTGACTGGCAACGGCAATTCTACAACCGTCCAGCTTGACGGTCAGATGACCCTTGATAATCTGGCAGCGGCTCTGCAGAACGCCATGGGCAGCAAAGATGGTCTTGATATCAAGAATTCGAGGGCTTCAACCGTTAATACGACCCAGACCGGCGTGGCCAACCTCGGTGGCTACATTCAGTTGACTTCGGGTAGTATCGGCAGCGCCGGCAGCGTCAGCGTGTCTTCTGACCAGAAGGTTCTCGATGCCCTCGGTGTAAGCATCTCTCGCGAAGCCGTAGAAAACCAGGTTAAGGTTTCCTTGCGCGACAGCTTTGGCAATGTTCACACGGTTAATACCGAAGGGCAGGTCGCCACATCGTTGTTGGATGGCATAGACCTTAAGTTTGATTCTCAGGCAGCCCAGGTTGCCGGTGTTCAAGGTCTTGAACAGGGTATCAATATTACCGTGGGCGGCGATCTGGTCGTCAGTGCCGGTACTTCAGGCCTGACAATCGCCTTTGCAGCTGGCTTGTGGAGCATGGAAGGCATTGCCCGCCATATCAACAACGAAATCGAAATTGATGGTACCGTGAAGGGGCTCAGTGCTTCTGTAGTTGGTGGTGAGCTGAGAATTGGCTATGAACGCCCGGTATCTGCCTCGACCACAGTTGCCAACACCGTTAAAATTGTCAGCTTCACCGACGATGTTGATAAACTTGGTATGATTGTTGGAACCTACAGTGGCTTCGTCGATGGCACCAAGGATGTCGATTCACTTAAGTGGGGTATGAGCCAGTTCAACGCTACGGCTGTTGCCGGTGCTCAGATCGCGCTCGAAGTCGATGATGGCATGACCACAGCTATTGTAACGCTGACGGTTCAGACCGACGTTGCCGTTGGTGATATGATTTCCTTCGTCGATATGCAGACGGCTTTCAATACTGAGTTCCAAACCCTGACCATCGCACTGCGAATTGACCAGGTTGGCTCAACTATTGCCTTCACGTCTACCAGACTTGGAACCCAGCACAACAATAATGCTCCTGCCTATACAAGCGTGGTAACCTTTAACTTCAACGGTGACCCCGGTGACGAAGCTTTCCTCAGCGACAAACTCGGAATCTCGGAAGGCACAGTTAAGGGTTCTGGCGACAATAACTTCAGACTGCACGTGGTGGCCGGTGGTTCTCAGTTCCAGATTGGTGCCGACCAGGGCCAGTCGATGAATATCAATATCGCCAACATGTCTTCTGAAGCGCTCAGGGTTGATGATATCGATATGACTACGGTTGATAAAGCTCAGGATGCCCTGGCAAAAATCAACAAAGCTATCGATACCGTTTCTTCAGAACGTTCAAAGCTTGGTTCTTACCAGAACCGACTTGAATACGCAATCAACAACCTGAGAAATACTCACAGCAACCTGACCTCTGCTGAATCGAGAATCAGAGATGCCGATATCGCGATGGAAATGATCGAGTTCACCAGAAATCAGATTGTTTCTCAGTCCGGTACCGCCATGCTGGCTCAGGCAAATATGGTTCCACAGGGAGTTTTGCAGCTCCTCGGCTGATAAAGCTCGACTTTTGTTCTGTTTCGAAAAAGCCCCGGAAACGGGGCTTTTTTCTTGCAGATTCGTTAAGAAATCAGCGTTTTATGCCGTAGCAGGAGTATGGAAAATTACCTTTTCCGTTCATATTTCTGGAGGTGCGTTACCGGGTAAATTGAACTGACAACTGAATCTTCGGGAGTGCTTGTGAGACACTCGCGCAGGGACGCGCGAAACAACAGATTCAAGGAGGAATCAATATGTCACTCAGAGTTAACCATAATATCCCGGCAACCAATGCTCATTATGAACTGGCAAAGGTAACGGGAAGGTTCGAAAAATCAGTCGAAAGGCTGAGTTCTGGCTTGCGAATCAACCGGGCGGCTGATGATGCCGCTGGTTTGACCATAAGTGAAAAGCTGCGAAAGCAGATACGTGGCCTGGCTCGGGCCACCATGAATGCCCAGGACGGGATCTCGATGATTCAGTCCGCCGAAGGTGCTCTCAACGAAACTCACAGCATCCTGAACCGCATGCGCGAACTGGCTGTTCAGTCCGCGAATGATACGCTTACCAGCAATGACCGTCTCGAAATTCAGAAAGAGGTCATTCAGCTGCGCGACGATATCAATCGCATTGCCCATAATACAGAATTCAATACAAAACGTCTGCTCGACGGCAGTCAGAGTGCAGTCATCAGTACCAGTTCCGGCGCTGCCCGTGGTCTGGTGCGCGGCGCTGCCACTGAAGGCGGCGATTATCAGATCAGTCTTGCCCTGCTTCAGGGCGGGTCTACTCAGCTTCAGCGCACCGCGATCTTTGCGCTTCGCGATCAGAATGACCTGGCAAAAGGCGATACAATGCTGCTCAGTATCGCCAGATTCTATGATGCCAATGGTGTGTTTCTGCTCGAAGAACCCCAGACTCTTACCTTGAACGGCAACAGCCGCTCTGCTGAAGTGGTTTTAGATGCTTATACAACTCTTGACGGCCTGACAAAAATGGTTCAGCGTGCCATGACCGATGAAAAAGATGGTCTTGGCATCAGCAATTCTACAGCTGCTGTCGTTATGACTGCACAGACCATGGTTAACGGTCTTGGCGGCTATCTCGAAATCTCTTCAGGCTTTATCGGGGAAAAGGGCATCGTCACCTTTGCGGGTCAGCAGAGCCTGATTGACGCATTCGGCTTTGCAACCGCGCGAGAGGCCAAAGACAATCTTATCGAAGTGAACCTTACTGATCGCGATAAAAATGTCAGGGTCACTCAGATAGATTGCGACCGGGCCAGCGGCCTGTTAAATGGAATCGACATTCAGTTTGATTCTCAGGCAGCCCAGATTGCCGGTTCGAAAGGTCTTGAGGAAGGATTGTTCTTTTCGGCAACCGAAAGTTTTATGATCGAAGCCGGTGGCCAGATCATGAATCTGATTGTTGCAAGCGGTTACAGTACACTTGAGGGAATTGCCAGAAGCTTCAATATGCAGATTTCAACCGCTGGCAGCGGCCCGGTATCTATTGCTGGTTTGAGTGCTGCAGTAGACAACGGCGAGATCAGGCTTTCATACCAGCGCCCGGCAACTGCCTCTGCTTCGATTGATAACCAGATTACCGTTTCTTACGCCAACCCTTCCGGAGTATTGGGAATCTGTGACGGCAATTATAGTGGTTCTGTCGTCAGCTGTAAAAACAATGAAAAAGCCGTCTGGGGCTTCAGTAAATTTCGCTCTGATCTTGCTCACAACGATATCGCCGCCCTTGAAATCGGCGACGGCATCAATTCAACGACTATTGTCATGGCCGCTGCCACGACTGACGAGCCCGGTGTGGCGACCGTTGCCGATATGATCAGCTTTGCCGAGCTGCAGACAAAGTTTAACACCGATCTTGAAGCGGCACAGATTGCCGTGCGGGTCGATCAGATAGATAACACCATGGTTTTCACCTCGACGAGAATCGGGCGCGAAAATGTTTCTGAATCAGTTGCGAATTCAAGCATCGTTACGCTCAAAGCTGTTACTTCGACCGCCGTGGGTTCTGTCATTTCTGCTGGTGCCAGCTTTCTCAGAGCTTTTGGCATCATCGAGGGCAGCAAGAGTGGTTCTGGCGACACCAATTTTCGCATGCACGTTATGGACAAGGATAATCAGTATCATATTGGTGCCAACCAGGATGAGACCATGAAGGTTTCATTTTCAGAAATGACCGCAAAGGCTCTGGGTGTCGATAACCTGGATATGACGAGCGTCGAAGGTGCTGAAAAGGCTATGGGAAAACTCAATAAAGCCATTGATGCAGTTTCTGCCGAGCGCTCAAAGCTTGGAGCATTTCAGAACCGTCTTGAATACGCTATTACTAATCTGCGCAGCATGCATACCAATGCAACCGCTTCTGAATCACGCATTCGCGACACTGATATCGCCAGCGAAATGATCGAATTCACCCGCGACCAGGTCATGCAGCAGTCGGCTCAGGCAATGATCGCCCAGGCTAACAGCAGTGCCTCAGGCATTCTGTCACTGCTGAGATAATCTTAAAAATAATTACTCAAGCCCGACGAATCGTTAAGCATAACCGGCCATTATCAAGACCCGGCAAAAAAAAATCGCCGGGCGGGCCGGCGAGACAGAGTTAAGACGTATAAAACAAGAGGATACAGTAAAATTCAGTAATTCTCAGGCAAATGGTCGCATTGGACGAGATCATCTTTGGTAGAATTGCGAGGCGAGAAGACGGGATTGCTTTTCTGGAAGCTTGTGAGCGAAGCGAATCGCTGAAAGAAAAGCAACCCGGCTGATAGGCCGAAGCTTCACCTTAAAAGGGCAGCACGTTTATAAGAAATATCCGTTGATAGGCTGTTTGAGACTCACCGAGAATTGCTGATAAAAATTAATGTGAC
>JAQUZA010000106.1 GCA_028691595.1 Candidatus Rifleibacteriota bacterium | reverse complement strand
ACGATTGCTGAAGACGAGCCACCGTCGAGAAAAAAAACATCGCGAACCTGTGCAAAAATCTGTTCTTTGATAAAGGTTCTGGCAACCATATGAAAGTTAAAACCATTCTCGAAAACAAGAAAATACAGATTGCGATCGCTATCCTGTGCTACAACCGTTTTTCGGCTGGTCTGATCTTCTTTGCGGAACCTGAAGCGCTGGCGTTCGTAAGCCTCCATGTGCACATCTTTGCGATTGCGCACGACCCAGCCCCCCCCACCGAGAAGGTTATCTATGGTTGAGTCAAACACTGTCGGCGTATTGAACCAGGCTTTTGAACGCATATAGGGGTCGAAAAGCTCATGCGCCTTCATGCTGGTCTCACCGATATACCAGAACTGGCGCTCTTTAGCCCCGAGCAAGGATGCAATGAAACAGCGGGAAAGCACGCCCGGGATCTGGAGTATGCCCCTGGGAAGGGCAGCATCGGAAATAACCTGGCCGAGAACCCCTCTGGGAGAATAGAAGACCCCGTTCACAGAAGCCACGAGTTTGGTAACCGCGCCGCTTTCTTCTTCTTCCTTGCGGCACTTTTCATGGGTTTCAAGAAGTCCGACATCTTCAAGCCAGGTATGAACACGAATTATCAGCTTGCCCTGTTTTATTCTTATGCCTCGGTAGCCTTTGCCGTCGATGATTTCAAGCCCCTCAGGCAGTTTTCCGAAATCCGACAAAGGTAATTTGACCGCGAACTGGCTGAAAATATTTCTGACGCTGCCTTTGATATCGCTGTTCATTTCAAGAGCAGTGGCAGAAACAGGTAGCAGTGAAAGTAACAGAAGAAAAATAAATTTCAGCAGCTTTGCTTGCATATAATTTTTTAAAACCCAGACATATGGCTCAAATACGTATTTTACCCTTACTGAAATACCTCAGAAAGGTCGGAAAGGTCAACAGCAAAGTAGGTATTTGTTTCATTTGAGCCATTCTGGGCGGCAAAACCAACCCTGATAATCATTGGCACTCTCTTCAAAAACAAAATCTGACTGCGAATTTCAATACCTCGATCGGCATACCACTGAAAGCGCCCGTTGTTGACTACATCGCCGGTTTCCCAGAACAGCTCAAGAACCATGAATTCGTTATAAACCCAGTTCATAAATTTCGGAAACCTGAAATTAACGGGTTTGCCGAGATGCAGACCCAAAGCCCGCAGACGATCACCATCTTTAAAAGACGAGTCAAAACCACGCATAAAATCTGTGCCGCCAAGGCTGAGATCGTCAGGTCTTCTGACATTGTTTTCTTTGTCGTCTTCTGCAATCAGGGTTCGGGCGGTCAGAACCATGTTTTTAATGGGAATATGTTCTTCCCAGCGCAGCGACATGCTGTCGTAATTCATTTCGCCATCGAGCACTTCGTTACCGCGTTTGTATTTGGCGGTAACCTCCCTACCCTTACGTGGAAACACCTTCCAGTAGGGTTCAGTGCGAATAGCGCGGTGATGAATGGTGCCGTAGAACGAGTGGTCGCGACCGACCGTTGGAAAGGGCCCGACACTGTTCGTTGGAATCTCGGCAATGAGACGCTTGGTGAGATCCATTCCAAATGATAAGGTGGTTGACAGGTTCAATGGATACTCGATATCTAGAACTTTCGCCCGGCTTCGCTCAAAATAATCATTGCTGAGGTAAGTTCTTTCTCTGGTCTGGTCAACAATTGAAGCGGTCAGCTTAAAAAGACCGAAACGCTGCATATACGAACCGGTATAACCCCAGTTCTGGCTTGCAAAACCGTAAGTCGGCGCAATGACAATATTGCTTCTATCAAGCCGGTCAGTTCTATAGCTGTAAATTCCAAAAACCGCACCATCTTCGTCTTCGCTGAGAAGAGGTTTCCAGTAGCTGGTATGGTATTCGCTTTTGTAGCGACTGCTCTTAACGGGTTCGCCTGCCGCTGTAATTATCGGCACGTAACTTGCCAGCTCGATTGTCTCACGAGCCTCGGCAGCATCAGGGATAGAAGTCTTCCAGAAGCCTCCGTGGTGAAGGGTAACCACTTCGACTTTGTCGTTTGCGAGATTGATATCCCAGACTCCGCCCGGGAGTTGAGTGTGTTTTTTGAGCTTCTTTTCTTCGCTGTCTATGGAGAAAAGCTGGGTTGTATAAAAGTCTTTTTCAGCCGCGAACCACAAACGGTCATCGGCGCAGACAAGTGACCTGATATCGCCGCGAGAAGCAAGTATTTCGAGAGGTTTCTTCTCTTCGTCATCTCTGACAATCGAAATTACGGCAAGCCGCTTTCTAAAATCGGGGGTTTCGAATGTATAGTACAGCTCACGGCATGATGGGCTCAGGGCGATATCAAGAGGGTGAACATCGGGGCCAAAATCAAATTCGACCTGAGTAGAATTCTTGAATTCAGGGTCAACTGACATAACGCGGGTGATACCACCACGAATCGATGTATAAAAAATTCTGCCAAATCTTCGCCCAAGGGGCTTAAAACTTCCAGGCTCGTTTACGAGACATTTTTCGTTACCTTCAGGGGTAATCAGCCACAAACCAAGGCGGCGCTGCTTTTGAGAATTTACCCAGTAGCGGCCAATTACGATTTCGCGTGAAAGCTCATCGACCATCAGCAACGGATGGACATTTTTTAGAAGAATTCGAGGCTTCGCTGTACCTTTTTGATAAAATAGATCGTAAGTTTCAGTGCTGTAGCGCCTTGAAGACACCCATATCTTCTCATCAGGGCTTAATTGGCGCAGTGATCGGAAGAATTTGCCACCGGCATCGCGGTCTTCAACTTCAAACTCCTGGGCCGAAGCTTTTTCTTTAAGCTCACTGCAGCGTTCGCACACATATTCTTTATAGCTCCGATAAGCTTCGTTAAGGCTGACACCGTAATGAGCTCGAAACAATTTGGCAAAACCGGCAGGCTTGCGAAAAATGCTTTTCATGAGCTCGAGAGCAGCACCCTTTTTGAAGGTTTGATCCCAGTATTCAAACATGCTGTGCGCCTGAAAAGTCATCTCTTCGCGAACAAGAGTTGGCTGACTGAGAATGGTTGCCAGCTGATCGAGCGAATATAGCCGGTTACTTCTGGCCATGTCGAGCAAACGACTGTAATGAATCGAATCGAGAGGAAATGCGTAACTGAGAGCCATGCCATCCAGGAACCATTGCGGCACTGCCAGCATTGCCAGTTGTCGCCGCCATGAATTACTTGAAGCGGCTAGAGTTCTTAAGATCATTATGTTTGACAGGCGCATTGCAAAGCGTTTCTCAAGCGAATAGGCCCGGGTTGAGAGAACACCAATTTCCTCAAACATGCCGAGATTGATCCAGTCAAAATCCGAATCTGCGGAGCTGCTGATGCGGTCATCATGATCGTTGAGAATTACCGTGGCTTCGTAGCGCTGTTGTTCCGGAAATTTTTCAAGGAGATTCTCGCGAACCTTGATAAAACTGGAAAAAATTCTCGGAATGGAGCTTTCGGCGCTTTTGGGGAAATAGAGGCGGATGCCACCTGTGGCAATCACCTGATAATCCCCCAGCTGTTTATAGACATCATCGAGTTCAACAGCCTGACAGGCTGAAGAGATCATGACAAAACAAACAATTGCAAAAGCAACCAGATTTCTAACACACTTATATTTATCTATTCTTTTCATTTTCCCCTCATGTTTTTTGTCAGCCTTCAGCGGCCCTGAAATTACGTCGCGGCCTGAAGTTCTTGCGGGTAAGCATTTCAAGCTGCGGAAACTCAATTTTGATGGTGTTTTTGCCACATACTTTTTCCCAGTTTTTGATCAAACCTGGAGACAAACTGATTCTAAACCTTGAAGGAGGCTTCAGACCGACCTTGCCGCCCTCAGGGAGATGAATTTTGAGACTGAACGGCAGTTGCCCTGGATTTTTCTGTAGAATACCCAGTAATTGCCGGTAGTTATCACGATTAGCGGTTGCGGGTGGTATAACAAGCGCAATTTTTGAGAAGCCCTCGGCATTAAAATCATCTAGCACCAGTATTTTTTCGACATTTACCTTGATGGTACCGTCAACCAGCTGCGTCTGCACAATCATGAACAGAGGTTCGTCAATTTTAAGCAGTTGATGATATTCTTCATAGGATTTTGGAAAAATTGTCACATCAACTGAGGCGTTGTCGGCCTCAATTGTAAGAAATGCCATTGTATCGCCCTTTTTTGTCAGGTGTTTTTTGCAACCGGTTAAAATACCGGCAATGCGGCAGCTTTGGCCATCCTGGGCATCAGCAAGGCTTGGCAATGAATGGGTAGAAAATACCCGACCAAGTGGTGCCACGGCATTGAAGGGATCACCTGTCAGATAAAAGCCAAAAACTTCTTTTTCGGCCAGCAGCAGCTCCTTTTCGGGGAGTTCAGGTATATCAGGTGCCTTGATCTCGATGTCTGCCATACCGCTGTCGTCGGCACCCAGAATATCAAAAAAAGTTGTCTGGCCGGAAAGACGGTCTTTCATCGCGGTCTGCCCAGATTTCAGGGCCTCGGAAGCCATTTCAAGCAGCTGGCTTTTTTTGAATCCGAATGAATCCAGGGCACCGGCCTTGATAAGAGCATCGATAACCCTCGCATTAACCTGCCTGGTATCAACTCTTCGGGTAAGATCGGATATAGACTTGAAAGGCCCATCTTTGCTGCGCTGCTCAACGATAGAATCTACAGCGCCCTGCCCTACTCCCTTGATAGCATTCAAGCCGAAGCGAATATTTCCTTTGTCAACTTTGAACAAGCCGACAGAAATATTGATGTCAGGGGGCAGAATCTCCATGCCAAGGGTTCTGCATTCATCAACGTATTCGGCAATTTTATCTGTGTCGTTAATTTCTGAAGAAAGAACGGCAGCCATAAATTCTACCGGATAATGGGCCTTGAGATATGCGGTTCTGAAGGTAACAACGGCGTAAGCAGCGGAATGGGATTTATTGAAACCATATTCGGCGAAACCCGCCATCAGATCGAAGATCGATTGAGCAAGTTCCTGGGAAACACCGCGTTCAACGGCCCCTTTGACGAACAGCTTGCCCATCTTTTCCATGACTTCAGCAATCTTTTTGCCCATTGCTTTGCGCAAAGCATCTGCTTGAGCCATAGTAAAACCGGCCAGAACATTTGCCGTCTGCATAACCTGCTCCTGGTAGAGAAAAACACCATATGTGTCTTTTAGAACAGGCTCAAGATCAGGGTGTGGGTAAGCCATATCTTTGCGACCATGCTTGCGTTCAACAAAATCATCAACCATTCCTGAGCTGAGAGGACCTGGTCGATACATGGCCAGTAAGGCGATTATATCTTCAAAAACTGAAGGTTTTAGACGGGCAATAAGGTTGCGCATACCCGCAGATTCAAGCTGAAATATTCCAAGGGTGAGGGCCTGCTGCAACAGTTGATAAACCTTGGGGTCATCTATAGGAGCCTTCTCGAGGTCAACATCGACACCCCGACTCTCTTTGATGTTTTCGAGGGCGCGCTGCAGAATGGTTAAAGTTTTGAGGCCGAGAAAGTCCATTTTGAGAAGACCAATGCTTTCGATGGCATTCTTCTCATACTGCGTCATGATGTTTTTATCTTTGTCGATGCAGAGCGGAACAATATCCATAAGGTCAATGGCCGATATAACAATACCGCAAGCATGAACGCCGGTGTGCCTGACAAGCCCGTCAACGGTTCCGGCGATTTTAAGCAGTTTTTTCTGCTGCTCGGTGCCGTGCTCGACGATTTCTTTAAGTTCAGGAACATCGTGCAAAACGGCTTTCAGGTGAATACCCGGCTTTTCAGGCACGAGCTTGGCAATGCGATCGACTTCGGGCAGTTCCATGCCCATGACCCGGCCAATATCACGTATGGCCATTTTGGCGAGAATGAAGTTAAAGGTAATAATCTGCGAAACACGGTCACGACCGTATTTTTCTTTGACGTAATCAATGACTTTCTGACGGCCATCATCACTGAAGTCGACATCGATATCAGGCATGCTGATACGTTCAGGGTTAAGAAATCTTTCGAACAGCAGACCGTATTTGAGAGGGTCAATATCGGTTATACCGAGAAGGTAGGCAACGATTGAGCCAGCTGCTGAACCTCGGCCCGGGCCGACCGGCACTCCCATTTCGCGGGCGGCTCTGATGAAATCCCAGACGATGAGGAAGTAATCACAGAAACCCATGCGTTTAATAACCGAAAGCTCATAATCAAGGCGTTTTTCGACTTCTTCACCCGGATTTTCGCTGCCGTAGCGCCTCGGGTATTCTTTGACGCACAACTCGGTCAGATAGCTTTCTGAGGTCTTGCCCTCAGGAATTTCAAACTTGGGCAAAATGGACTTGCCAAGGGAGAGCTGCACGTTGCAGCGCTCGGCAATCCGCAGGGTATTCGAGATGGCATCGGGCCACTCGGCAAAAAGCTCGGTCATTTCCTGGGGCGATTTGAGATAAAATTCTCTGGTGCCGAAGCGCATGCGCTTGATGTCATCGATCTTGGCATTGGTGCTCAGGCACAACAGGGCATCCTGGGCTTCCCAGTCTTCTGGTTTGACGTAATGACTGTCGTTGGTGGCCACAATCGGGCAATCACAGGCTCTTGCCACTTCAACAAGCGATCTGAGAATTTTTACCTGCTCTTCAAGGCCGTGGTTCTGGATTTCAACATAGAAGTTTTCTTTGCCGAGAATCTGCTGATAACGCCTGATCGCCGCCATTGCAGCCTCGCGGTCTTCTTTGAGAAGTTCACGGGGAACTTCGCCGGCCAGACATGCACCAAGGGCAATCAGACCCTCTTTGTGCTGTTCGAGCAGCTCAAAATCGATTCGCGGCTTATAATAAAAGCCTTTGGTGAAACCGATGGTGGAAAGCTTGACCAGGTTTCGGTAACCTTCGATATTGCGGGCCAGAAGGACCAGGTGGTAAAGGGGTTGCTCACGTTTGGAATCAGTGTGAGAGCCTGCTGTCAGGTAGGCTTCAAAACCAATGATCGGCTTAACACCCTTTTTAATAGCGTATTGATAAAGCTCGATGGCACCAAACATGTTACCATGGTCAGTGAGGGCAACAGCCGGCATACGAAAACGCCGGGCCGCGTCAACAATAGCCTTGACCGGCGCAGCGCCATCGAGCAGACTATAATGGCTGTGTACATGAAGATGAACAAAATTGGTATGAAACATTGCGGCTAAATTATATCTCAAATCAGGGCGTTTCTGTATTTTTTTTTAAAGCTTTCAGAACACCGATAAAGGTCTAAAATTACTCTTCCTTGATACTGTTCGATGCTTGGCGAAAAATTTATACGCTTCGTCGGTTTTGCAGTTATAATTTTTTTGATCCTAGCTGCTGGTTGTACTTGTGAAAAATAGAC
Source organism: Candidatus Rifleibacteriota bacterium (assembly GCA_028691595.1). GTDB lineage: Bacteria > Muiribacteriota > Ozemobacteria > Ozemobacterales > Ozemobacteraceae > Rifleibacterium. Next base: position 1,973 of record JAQUZA010000106.1, on the reverse strand, counting down.
TTGCCCGATACGAAAGTTATTTCAGAGGCCTGTTTGGCCTGATTTTCCCGGTGGTGCTCACTCTGGGGCTGGTTTATGCTGGCCTGCAGTTTTCAGACGCGCGGCAAAGGGCAGATGCAGCCAAAAAGTCACGCCTGTGGCAGGAAAAAGCCGAAATAATTCTTGCTGCGGTAAGATCCGGCCACACCTTCTCTGATCTGGTAACTGAAGCAGGAAACCGCCTTGCCAAAGATCTTGAAAAATTACCCGGGTCAGTGATTACCGTAGCGTCTTTTTCGCAGTTTTTTGCGAAATACTTCAATAAAAGCATACTTGGAGATCAGTCTTTAGCATGGTTTTTTGAGATTGTCGATGGCAAAATTGAATGCAAAACATCTCCAGGTCTGTCATCAACCCGGTTAAGAGTCATGCAGAGAGTTTTTGCCGGGCTATACGAGTTCGCCAATAACAAAGACCTCAGCCTGATTGAAATAAGCAACGCAGAAAAATTCATCAAAGGTGTGCTGGGTTTGAATTCTGCCCCCCTTTCGATGGGTCAGCATCGTGAAGGAAGATTAACGCCGGTCACTTTTGAAGGAAAGAAGTTCTTTTTTTTCTGGCGCCAATTTTTAGCTGACGGGAAACCGGTGGCCGGTACTATTGTGATGTTTCCGGCCGCCATGAGCGAAAAAACCGAACCAGTTCTTCAGATGGTTGCAAACAGGGTTCTAGAAGAGACCCGTCGCCACCTGGCTGTGGCCTTTCTTCCTTCCAGGCACTTTAAAGACAGGCTCAAGCGTATTTTTCCAGCAGATATTTATGCCGATGAGTCCTATTTAAAAGAACTGAACAGCCAGCTCGACAAACTTCTGAGTGAAAATGATGACAAGGGCAACAAGGTCTACGAAAGTCATGATCACCTTTTTCTACGAGGTTTCGTCACAGAAGATCTCCCCTATGATGCCGTTGTTTTTGCCCCGCGCCCTGATGCAGTAAAAACTCAGGACACACCCTTTCTGCCTTTTGCCGTCGCAATCAGCTTCTTCTGGGTGTCTGTTTATCTGATCGTTTTCTGGCAGACAGGCCGGGCAGGTCTGCCCCTGGCGCTGGCTTTCAGGCTGCTTTTTTTCTTTGCCGGGCTTTTGCCCATTTTTTTGCTTGTTTCTGCGGGCGTGTCACTCATCGATGAGTCGTATAACATCGACTTCAACGAACTTCGTCAGGCAAACAGCGAGCACCTGAATTCAATCAACGAAAAAAGTGACGGATTACTGAACATTTTCGGCTATCACCTGTCTGAGATGCTTAAAGAAAAGGATTTACAGAACCTGCTGAATGACGGCAACAGCCAGAATGCTCAAAAAGCCTTTGACATAATTAGAGAAAGGCTGCAAAAACTCGAGTTGTCGCTTGACTACATGTATGTTTTTGTTCCGGGTGGCAGTTCTGAAATGCTGGTTGCCGATCAACGCATAAGACAGAACGTCAAGGTTAACATGAACCTTACGGCACCTGGTGTTTACAGCATAAACAAAGAATTTGCCAGATCGTCACCCCTGCCCGAAATACGTCTTGATGCCAGCCAGGCTAACAACTACAAGATCATGTCGGGGTTACCCAATAATTTTCTCATGGATTCGTTCTTTTTATCATACGAAAGAGAAAATTTTCTAACCAGAGGAACAACAGGCAAGGATTATCAATACACAGTCATTCTCAGTAAGCGTGGCATGATCGCCAGTTACCTTGTTTTTGCCGCTGATTCCGAAAATATTTATCGCAATTTTCTTGCCCGGGAACTGGACATTCTTAATTTTTCTCAATCGCACCTTTTCATGGCCGCAGAGCACCTCAGCAATTCTGATTTCAGTTTTTTTCCATTTAAAAAAATTCACGCCCTGCAGGGTAATCTTGGGCGAAGAGCTTATCATTTTCTAAAAAAATGCCGGGGCTCAATTTTCGAAAAATATATTACCGACCAGGACCATCTTTTT
>JAQUZA010000105.1 GCA_028691595.1 Candidatus Rifleibacteriota bacterium | reverse complement strand
AAGATTCTGGTAATACTGCTCAAGATTATTGCTGAAGAGATTTTTGGCCTGTTCCAGGAGCATTTCCGGGCCATAAACCTGACCGGTGGCACTCGTAGCTTCTATCAGACCATCACTGTACAAAATTATGGTTTCGCCTGGTTGCAGTTGGATCTGCCGGTTCTGGTAACGAGCTTTTCTGGCAATGCCCACGGGAGTGCCGATAATTTCTTCCATGCGCGATGAACAGCCATTCTTGCCGACGACAACGGGGTAACAGTGCCCGGCGTTGGCGATTAGAGCCTCGCCGCTGAGATCATCGAATATCAGATACTGACAGGTCATCATGCGTTTAAAACCTTCGCTTTTGAGCCTGAACAGCATGTCATGCAGTGCCGAGAGCAGCCTGGCCGGGTCGGTGAGCAGAGACCGGTTCACCTGCACCGTTGCTTTGGCCATAGCCATAATCAGCGCTGCCGGTATGCCATGCCCGGCAACATCACCCATGAAAACGCCTGTCTGGTGTTCAGACAGTCTCAGATAGTCGAAATAGTCGCCGCCGAGTTTGGTCATTGTCGCAGTTTTTGCATAAATCCGTATCCGGTTGTTCGCGTAATTGGAATCCGGCAGCAGAGCTTCCTGTACGACCCGGCCGATTTCAAGCTCGGCCATGCCCTCGATCGTCATGTTGAAAACTTTGCCCAGTTCACCGAATTCATCAGGGCTGTTGATACTGGTGTGATGCAAAAAATTGCGCTGACCTATCTGCCTGACTGCTTCAGCAAGCTGTCGTACCGGCCCGAGAAACTGCTTTGCCAGAGCCACTACCACCGCGCTGATAATCATGATGCTCAATACAACAAAAACGATCATTCTGAACCACGTCTTCTGCATATCGAGGGCAATATAGGCCGTGGGAGTCAGTGCTGCCAGAACGATACCGTCGAGTTGTCGACCCGCAATCGCTGTTAAAAGGCATTCCTGGCCGTTGATCTTGAGATAATTTTCGTGATTGGAGCGAAGATTCAGGGCTTTCTGCATTCCCGGGCGCAGTTGGTCATTGTTTAGCCCGTCGCGGGTGAAAATCTGGCCAGTCGAAGCCGACATGGCGGCAAAGGTCATTTCCTGCTGCCCGGCATTGGAAAGCACCATCTGCCGGGCGGCATAAAGCGCTTGTGCATCTTCGACCCGCCAGGTCAGAATCATTGCTGAATGAAAACTTCGGTTGGCCTGGTCTCCCAGGAGGCGTGCAAAACAGAGTTTTAGATCGGTGCCAAAGCTGTATATCTCAACCGTTTCGAGTGTGTTAAGCATGTTTTCAAGCAATGAGCGGTGATCGTTAACAATGGTGCTGCTGGTCATGGCCAGGGTTGATTTTCCACCCGGCCCGCCACCGCTGCTGCCCGATTTTTCGCCCTGATTGGCAAAAACCAGAGCGCTGGTGGCAAACATGCGCATGAAAGTCTGCCCGGCGAGTTTACGGTTTCTTTTGTAGCCGACGATAAATTCACCGGCCTCGTTGTAAAGGCTTACTTCTTCGGCATTCAGAGAGTGCACTGCTTTTTTAAGCGTTTCAAGATCGCTCTTGTCAGGAACCCGGTGTTTGACAGCGCGCGTGAATTCATCAAACTCAGCGACAGTGGCACGGGTCATCGCCATTCTGTGGCGGCGGTAACCGGCATCGATTTCCTGCAGAATTCTTTCGTTGCGTGCATGGGCTTCACTCAGCAGGCCGTATTCACGTTGCTGCATGTATTCGTGCCCGATAGTGCCGAGAATCATCAGTGGCAGACCATTGGCATAAAGAAACAGAAATGCCATGCGGGCCCGGATCGAAAAAGTTAACCTGGGCAGTCTCAAGGTGTAGCAGTAAAAAACCCCAAGAACGACAAGTATTGCAGCAGCCAGTCGTGCCAGAATCTCCATTTTGCGCCGCCCGGGGTAGCCCAGCCGCAAATGTCGGCGGTGAACCAGGCAAAAACCGCGCAGATCTGGAGACAGAAGCTTGAACGCCATCAGATAATCAGCAGTTTGTCGGTGTGACATACCGGCATTCTCGTATTTGCCAAGCTCGATGAGCAGTTGCCTTTGTTCGTCGTCGCTGACCTGGTCAATTGTCTGACCCAGCTTGCTCATATTTATAAAACCGCTGATGACGGGCGAGTCTGGCTTGTTGAGTATTTCAACCGCATGGCGCACCCCGGGGTTGTCGAAAATACTGTTTTTTATCGAGCAGAACATCGTCAACCGCTCGTTTGAATCGAACCAGAACAGTGGGTAGCCGTCAGGGCTGTCAGCCAGAACACAGCGCCCGTGTTCGCCGGCCTGAAAAGGTTGCCGAAGGTGATGCGGCACCAGAAACCGCCCCAGATAAGATCTGAAAAGATTGATGCGCTTTTCCACAATCGGCAGTTGCGCCGGTTCACCCGGGTAATTGCTGCGGCAGTGCTCGGCAATTTCGCTGAAGAAAGCCTGAAGATTTGCCACGATGTAACGGTAACTTTTTTCGTCGGTCAATGAATCGACAACCTGCTTTTTTTCATTCCAGACGATGAAACGCAGGGCATTCGGAAACCGTTTTTTAAGCCGCGCAATGCTTTGTTTAAGACTTTTCAGGGGCGCATCACTTTCTGATGCCTCGCGAAAAGCTGTTTTTAAAAGTGAGTGGTAATAGTGTGACTCGTCTGCATGTCTGGTCAGAAGGCTCAAACGCTCATCCATCTCATTGAAGATGCTGTTGCGTTCTTTTTCGCTGCGCAGTTGCAGCATGCCTTCGAGACCCTCGTTGATGAGAAATGCCGGAACCAGCAAAAAACAGAAAATGGCACCAAGCCAGGTCATCAGTCTGAATCTGACGAAAATACTGCTGGTGTTGTTCATTGCTGCTCCCGCCATTCTGGTTGTCGGTTAGTTAACGAAAAAGCCGCCAGCTCAGCTGGCGGCCTCTATTGACGACATCGACAAATCAGTAATTTTCGACCCAGACCTGAAAATGTTCGCGGCCATGATCGCAGACCGGGCATTTCGGCGGAGCTTCAAGGGTTTCCATGATGTGGCCGCAATTGTTGCATTTCCAGAATACCTTGCCGTCTTTTTTGAAGACGGTATGATTCTGAACGTTGTCATGCAGCTTGCGATAACGTGCTTCGTGGCGTTCTTCAACCTTGGCGACATTTATAAAAACGGCGGCGATATCAGCAAAACCCTCTGTTTTTGCGGTTTCGGCAAAATTCTTGTAGAGGTCCGACCATTCTTCTTTTTCGCCGTCAGCGGCATACTGCAGGTTCTTGAGGGTGTCGGCATAAGCAACCGGGTAACCGGCATCGTTGAGAACGACAACTTCTTCATTCATGCCGTATTTAAGCAACTGTTTCATGAAGACTTTGGCGTGTTCCTTTTCGTTTTCGGCTGTTTCGATAAAGATATCGGCGATCTGCAGAAAGCCTTCTTTTTTGGCAACGGATGCATAATACGTATAGCGGGTGCGTGCCTGACATTCGCCGGCAAATGCCTTCATCAGGTTTTCGGCGGTTTTGGTGCCTTTGAGAGTTTTGCTCATTAAAAATTCCTCCGGTTAAAATTTTGAGATATGCAAAAGCTTGTTCAGCTTCTGGAATTGCCATTCTTGAGAATCATCTGCCCGGGCATTAGGCCAGATACTACTTCTCGCACCCCCGCGCCGGCACTGATGCTTCTGATCTGCCTGCGAAGCAGTCTGCCGCCTTCGACTTCGACCACTGATTCAAGCTGACCGGTTCTTATTATAGCAGATTCGGGAATAATTATGACCTTTTTTTCAGACTTGAGAGGCACCTTGATTGTACCGAACATTCCGGGCATCAGGCCGGTGGAATTATCAATACAGACCTTTACCAGAAAGGTTCGGCTGTGTGGGTCGACCGATGGAACAATCTCGCGCACGCTGCCTTCGAAGGTTCGCGAAAGCGCCGGAACACTGTAAGTAACGGTTGCTCCGAGGGTGACTTCCTGAACCAGTGCCTCGCGAACCGGCACTTCGAGCAGCAGACTTTCGGGGTCGAAAAGTCGCAGCATTACGTTGGCGGGATTGCCAAGGTCACCCGGGTCAGCCAGACGTTCGGCAACTATTGCATCGATCGGGCTGAGCACGGTGGCGTAGCCAAGACCTACCTCGGCCTGCTTGATGCCCTGGCCGGCAGCTGCAGCCTGCGCTGATGCCGCCATTCGCTGCTGTATTGCCTGCTGCAGGCCAGCCTCAGCCTGTTTGAAAGCGGTCATAGACTGTTCGTAGTCACGTTTGGCAGCGGCATTTTTTTCGAACAATGATCTGGTGCGGTCAAGCTCTCTGGTCGCCATATCGAGAGCTGCCTTCGCAGCCTTTACCTGCTCTTCGGCGGCACCAACCGAAGCGGTTACCGCCCGCAGCTGTTCCTGGCCTTGAGAGACTACCGATGAGAGGTCTTTGGCATCGAGAATGGCAAGAACGTCACCCTTTTTAACACGGTCACCGCTGCGCACTTTTATTTCGAGTATACGGGCGATAATGCGCGGGACAATGTCGACTTCATTGCGACTGCGAACGGTGCCAATTGCCTGATAAAAATCAGGTTTGACCGTTTGTTCAACTTTGAGTGTGTCAACGTTTCCGGCAGGGGTTTCATTGCTGATGCCCGGGGTGATCTGCCCGGTGGCGAAGAACCCGCCCTGAAACATCATCAGAAAAAGCAGCCCGGCAACACCGGCTACCGGCCCGATTATCCGGCCTGATAAAAGAGTTCTGGTTGTCTTGTTAGTGGCTTCGGTCATGATTTAACCTCCTGAGTGGCGGCTTCAGCGTTCTGGGCAAAAAGTTTCTGGCTGAAGTAATAAATGGTCGGAACGACGAGCATGGTGAACAGAGTGCTGGCAAGCAGCCCGAAGATCAGTGCCCACGCCAGCCCTGAAAAGATCGGGTCAAGGGTGATCGGCCAGGCACCCAGCAGGGTTGTGGCCGCAGTCAGCATGATTGGTCGGAAACGCACGGCACCGCTTTCCAGAATCGCGTCTTCGAGGGTTGCCCCCTGTTTAACAGCATCCTGAATGAATTCAATGAGAACGACGCTGTTTCTGATGACGATGCCGCCAAGGGCGATCATGCCGATCATACCGGTGGCCGTGAAGAAGATCGGGTCGGGAAACCCACCTACCACGCCGGCACTGACCAGGTTGAGCAGGTAAAAGCCCGGGGCAATGCCGATTATTACCAGAGGAATAGCAGACATTACCAGCAGCGGCATGACAAAGGTATTCATCTGCACCGCCAGCAGCAGGTAGATGCCGAGCAGGGCGATGGCAAAGGCGATGCCCAGGTCTCTGAAGACCCGCACGGTGATTTCCCATTCGCCTTCGCCGGCCCATTCATAACTGATGCCGGGCGGCAGTTCAATCTTGCGCAGGCGCAGCCACATGTCGAGAATGATTTCAGCTGGCGGTCGCCCAACGCATTCGGCAGTGACAAACACCACCGGGCGCATATTTTTGTGCTGAATGATCTGTTCTTCTTTCTCGACGATGAATTCGCCGAGTTCGCCAACCGGTATGAGATTGCCGGCCCGATCGCGCAGGTTGAGTTCACGCAACCTCTGCAGGTCATTGCGGGCGGCCAGAGGCAGTCTGGCCTTTATCAGCACCGCTTCACGCTCGTTGTCGATATGGGCGATGCCAAGATGATTGCCTCTGATTGCCTGCATCAGCATCTGCTGTATTGCCATGGCAGAAAGCCCGTGCATAGCCGCTTTGTGCACATCAGGAACAAAGACGATGCGGTTATGCTCGGCCTGGTTCATGTTGTCGATTTGAGCTATGTGCAGGCTGTCTTCTTCTTTCAGCTGTTGCTGCAAAAATTCGGCTCCCTTGATGATTTCATCATAGGTGCGGTCTTCGTCGCCGTAAACTTCAACCGTAAGGGTCGAGAAGACAGGTGGCCCGGGCGGCAGCTCAACTATACTGACCACGGCATTGTATTTGTCGGCAATGGCGGTCAGGTCCTGGCGCAGGCGCAGGGCAATGGCGTGGCTCTGCTGGGTGCGTCTGGCCTTGTGTTCGAGGTTGATTCTGATGTCGGCGTTGTTCGGGCTGCGTCGCAGGTTGTAATGACGCACCAGACCGTTGAAATCTATGGGTGCCGGTATGCCTACATACGATTGAATACTTTTTACTTCGTTCACCCGCGCCAGGTATTTCTCGAATTCACGCACAGCCCGGTCGGTGTGTTCGAGTGAAGAACCTTCGGGCATGTCTAGTACCAGCTGCAGCTCATCTTTGTTGTCGAAAGGCAGCATTTTGAGCGGGATTTTTCTGAAGGCCATGAGCAGAACTGAGCCACCAAGCATGGCAAAGATTGCGATGACCAGAATAATGGCATTGCGCTTCTTTAAGAAGGGTGCCATGATCAGGCGATAAAATCTGCGAATCCAGGGCGGAACCCCGTCATCCTGCGAGTTTCCTTCGTTTTTTGCCCCTTTGAGGAGCTTGAGAGCCACCCATGGCACAAAAGTCAGGGCGCAAAGGGTTGAGAAGGTAACGGTCAGCGGCACATTGATCGCCATTGGCCCCATGTAAGGGCCCATCATGCCGGTAATGAAAAACATTGGCGTGAATGAGACGATAATCGCCAGGGTCGACATGATGACCGGTACAATTACTTCCATGACTGCACTGACAGTGGCTTTTTCAGGGGTTTCTCTGCCCATCTGCAGGTGGCGCTGGATATTGTCGACATTGGTGATCGGGTCGTCGACCACCAGCCCAAGGCTCAGAATCAGAGCAAAAAGAGTGACGCGGTTGATGGTATAACCCGAAATCAGATTGATGAAAAGGGCCAGAGCGAAGCTGACCGGCACCGAAAGCCCGACGACCACTGCGGCACGCCAGCCCATGGTAAAGGCCATGAGGCCAACAACCGTAAGAATGGCGAACAGCATGCTCGAAAGTAGTTCGTTAACCTTTTCGTTGGCGGTTGAGCCATAATCACGGCTGATGATCATATCGACCTCGGGCGGAATCACCTTGCCTTTGAGCTTTTCGGCTTCGGCAATGATTTCGCGGGCGACATCGACGGCATTGGTGCCCTTTTTCTTGCTGAAGGCAAGGGTTACCGCCGGGTGCCGTTCGCCGCTGCCGGGTTTCCCTGAGGCCTGCCCGTAGGTTGAATGGTGGTAACGTTCTGGTTCTTCAACCGTGTCGGTCACGTCAGCAACGTCTTCAACATAGACGGGGCGGCCATTGATGGTTCTAATGGGTATGCGAGAAATTTCGGCGGCTGAGCTGATTACCTTGCCGCAAAGCACGCGCATACTGGTTTCGCCAGCGATTATTCTGCCTGAATCTGCAAGCAGGTTGTTGCCTCTCACCGCCATCTGGATGTCGGCAAAGCAGACCCCAAGAGCGTTTATGCGTGTCTGATCGGCTTCAATGCGAATTTCGCGGCGGTAGCCCCCGTGAATTTCTGATCTGAAGACATTTCGCACGCCGGCAAGCCTGGCTTCGGCTTCTTCGGCGATGCGGCGCAGTTCGGCGGCGGTTGAATCAGGTGATGTCAGAGTAATGGTGACGATGGGTACGTCATCGATCTCTACGGGCTTGACTATCCAGTTGCTGACACCAGGTGGCACCAGATCCTGGTTGCCGTCAACCTTGTCACGGATCTTTACCATGGCGCGTTCACGGTCTTGCCCGACGTAGAAGCGCACGGTGACCATTGACTGGTCGCGATGGCTCATCGAGTAGACATGCTCGACTCCGTCGATCTGCCACATGAGCTTTTCGAGGGGGCGGGTAACCAGTTCTTCAACTTCGCGGGGCGAGTGGCCGGGAAAGCCGACATAAATGTCGACCATTGGCACTACAATCTGCGGTTCTTCTTCGCGTGGAGTCAGCTGAATTGCCATCATGCCGGCAAGGGCTGCGAACACGATCAGAAGAATCGACAGAGGCCCGGTCAGAAAGGTTCTGACGATTGATACGATGAAGCCTTGCGGCTCACGAATATCGGGGTTTTCCATTCTTCGACCTCAATTTAAAATCAGGATAGCGCGAATTATGATATTACAAAATAATACTAAAAGCAACTGTCTGGTGTGTTTGTCAGCCTCTGAAGCCGCCATCCCAGAAGTCGGCGACGATTTTATCTTTTGCGGTTGAGTAGATTATTGCCCGGCCCCCGTCTCTGATCTCTGGCTCGTCGAGCCAGATCAGGATGTAGCCGTCAATTTTTCGTGCCGCAGTGATTTCGAATTTGCGCCCGGCGTAGCCGGCTGAAAATTTGTCTAAGAGCAGATAATAGTTGGCAATTGCTCTGGTGATACCCTCGGCGGTCTCGATGGGCAGGGCGGCGAGCTGTGCACGGTCGGCATCGGTTGCCTTTATACCGTTTTCGGCCGCGAATTCAGGCAGGGCTTTGCCGATTGTTTCGCGCTCGATCTGCCAGTCCTGGCCGAAGACTGTTGTCTGCCAGGCTGCGGGCCCGGTTTCGTCGGCAGTCTGATTGTCGCCGGCCCGGCGTTCAACGGCAAGCTCATTGTTCTGCATCTGACTCAGAACCGGTTCATTGTTGACCGGGTCTTTAACCACATTCTGGGCACCGGCCCGGGAAAAGCAGAGTCCGGCGCAGACAGCAGCAAACAACAAAGATTTGTTTCCCTTGTTCATGAAGACCTCTTTATGAATTTTTGCTCAAGTGCAGATTATAGCGCTTAAACTGGTGACAGGCAAACCCAAATTAATCTGACTTTCAAGATTATGGCGCTTGATTGTCGGTGCCCGATTATGCCTGACAGAAAAGATCTATTGCGGTTTCGGCAATGTATTGCGCGGGAGGTGACAATTCTCTGAAAAATGAGTATATAGTTCAGGCTGCCTGCAGGCAGGGGTTCAGGCCCGGTGCAGTAATTCCGGCGGCATGTTGCAACATGGAGAATAAATATGGAACAGAGCGGTGAAGTGCAGAATGGTGCTGGCTTTGAAGCGGGTTCGTGGTTGTGGATAACTTTTGGAACCCTGTTGTCGTCGTTTGGTTATGTGTTGTTTATTCTGCCTTTGAATCTGTTCGAGGGCGGGGTAACGGGGCTGGGTATTATTCTGGCGAAGTTTCTGGGCAGCATTTTTGCTGATGGCCGCATGTTGCCGGTGGTCGGCATTATTTCATGGACACTGACGCTGATCATTTTTGCGGCTTCGGTTCGGTTGCTGGGTCGGTCTTTCGGGGCACGTTCGATTTATTCGACCTCTTTGCTCTATTTTTCGATGGACATTTTTCTCTGGTATCTTCAGAGTCGCGGTTATGACGTTAAAATCAGGCAGTTGCTCGATCACGAGTTGCTTGTCGCCTCGATTTACGGGGCTCTGGCGATTGGTGCCGGCATGGCCATCGTTTTCAATG
>JAQUZA010000104.1 GCA_028691595.1 Candidatus Rifleibacteriota bacterium | reverse complement strand
GCCGCTTGCATTTTTTTCTTATAAAACCGCACTTTTATTGTGGCTTCTGGTGACAATCGCACCAATATTGTTCATCATTCAACGGCTTTACCCCGGCCGCAATACATTGTTTTTTTTCCTTTCCTTTCCGGCCACTTTTCAAGTTTTTCTGCATGGACAGAATGGCTTTCTAACGGCAACACTGCTTAGCGGTGGCATGATGCTGCTCAACGCTCACCCTTTTTCCGGCGGCATACTTCTCGGGTTGCTCAGTTACAAACCCCACCTCTGTATTCTGGTCGTGCCTGCTCTGGCCGCCGGCAAGCATTGGAAAGCCCTGCAAGGCTTTTTTTTCAGTCTGTTTTTTTTTACAACCACAACTTTTTGGGTTTATGGATTTGAGCCATGGCAAGCATTTTTGAACAATATCCCAATTGCTGCAGCCATTCTTAAGGCTGGGGCATTGCCGTTTGCCAAAATGCCAACCCCCTATGCAGCGATACGTCTTTTGGGGGTTCAGCCAGCGTCAGCATCATTAATTCAAGGCATTTCGACCCTGCTGTGCCTGTTGTTTGTAGTTCTGCTGTGGCGCAGTCGCGCAGGTTACGGAATTAAGGCCGCCGGTCTCATCGCCGCCACTCTTCTTGCAAGCCCGTTCGGCTTTGATTATGACCTGGTAATCCTGTTTCCTGCCATGACTTTTCTGTACAGCGAGTTCTCAGGCAGGCAGCTATTCATGCGCCGGCTGGCGGTTTTGAGTGCGGCTATCTGGGCGATTCCTCTGGCAGGGCCGATCATTGCATCAATGACCGGATTTAACATTATGCCGCTGGTTATTCTGGCACTTTGCGTTGCCTGTGGAAAATGCGCCAAGGCTGGCTGACCAGATCATCTGTCTGCTTTCAGCAGCACCCAGCTCTCTTTTTTGCCCAGGGGGTAGCTTTTGATTTCGACATACTTCATACCATGAACATTTAGTTCAAGCCTGGAACCGGAGTCCGGCGAACCGATAATGCTTCTGTCTTCAAGAATATAACCGGGGCGGCGCTTCAACCATAGTTCACGTAAACCTGGGTCCCCTGGCTCCTCAAAGAATTTCTGTCCGTTACTGAATCTGGCTTCGATAACTTCGCGATCGGGCAGGCCATAAACGTAATCAAATACTCTGAATTTCCCGGAGTAGCCAAGCAGACCGATACGGCGGGTAGCCACCCACTCTCCTTCGCCGATGAATCCAGACATTTCTGTGACCGCCGGCAACAGTATCTCTGAGGTTAAAACATAACCAGGGTAGGTTTCTCTGGCATCAGATCGCAAAATTCGCAGCTGCTCAACCCTGAAAAACAAGAGCGTTACCAGAAACGAAATCGTTATCAACACTCGAAACCAAATTTTCCAGCTGCTGATTGCAAGGTCTATCAATGCCTGCAAGCCGGTGAACAGCAAAAATAAGGCAAACGGCAGGTATGGGGCAAAATAACGTGGCATCTGGGTCCAGTCTTCGGGGGCATAAACGGCAAATAATAAGCCAAGGAGCGTGGCTGCGGAAAAAGTGCTGAAAATTGTCGGAACTTTTTTTTGCAGCGTTACCGCCCCCAAAATCATCAAAGGGAAGCAAAAAAAGCAGGTAAACGGAAAAGCGACATTGATTCTTTCACCAACGCACAATTTTAAAAATCTGACAATAATACCCAGAGCATTCGAAGGTTTTGCATAAAAAGTATTAGGTAACACATTGCCAAAGTAGGCAAAGCGTGCAGCTGAAATGAAAAGAATCACCGCACCCCAGACTAGAACTGCCACAAAAACCTGGCGGGAAACAAGACGCCTGGAGCCTTCCGTGGTCGATTTTCGCAGCAGGAGAATGAGGGGAAACAGGATTATACTTTCCGGACGAATGCAAAAAGCCAGGCCGGCCAATACTGCCACCAGGACGATTCGGTCAGCAGCCAGAGCCATCAAGGCAATTAAACAGGTCAGAAAAGCCGTTTCCATACCTGAAAGTGAAAAATATTGGAAAGCCGGCTCAGAAAAAACAAGAATTGGCACCATCACGCCCAGATACGATTTATCAGCTTCGCTGGCAACAGCATTATCAATCAACCTGCCAAGCAGGCAGACAAGAACAACCGCAATCAGGGCCATAACCAGCCCGGCAATTTTTCCGGCAAGGTGGGCCGGCCATAAATACGCAAAAGGGGTAACAAACAACAGCCAGCCGATATTCGTCACCGATTCGACACGCTGGCCAGGATTAAAAACGAAACCGGACCCCGCGATGAAATTATTGATGCATCTGAACCCGATGTAAGCATCATCAATATAGTAATGACGCCACTCATAGCAGTTCAAAAGAACCAGCACCACACATACCATCATGGCCACCGGCATCAGTTTCCCGGCGTGATCGGTCCTGCAGTCACTCTCTTTTTGAACAGACATAATCGCTCCTGCCACACAAAAACTTATTGAAAATTTCTGAAGCAAGGGGCGGTAAAAAAATTACCCTGCTAAAAAGCCGCGCCGCCGAACCAGAAAGAAATATTCAATATGCTATTATATAGTATGGTTGATTGATGCCAACCAGGAAAAATAAACACACCTTCCTGATGGCTAAAACTCTATTGATTTTAGCAAATGCTGCAAAGAAAAACAAAAATACACGGATTGCCTATTGACAGTGATTTTTTATCGTACTAAACTTCGTTCAATTGAATTTTCTGGAGGGGAAGTTTTGAAAAAGGCCAAAATAATTTCCATAGTCGTCATCATGCTCTCAGTTATCGCCCTGGGGGTATTCATGGGCAAGCAGATGTTCAAACTCATGGAAGCAGGCAGCACCCAGCCCTCCACGGGTGCAGTTGCAGTCATGTCTGAAGGTCAGGCATCTTCGGTAAAAGTTTTATACAGCGCAAAAAATGGCGAAGCAAATGTTGAGAAGGTCATTGAGGCAAAAGCTGATGAAGCATCAGGCGCAGTAGTTCAGGCAACCACGCCCGCAGCCAGCATTGCCGATACGCCAGCACCAGAAATTACAGCTGTTGCCGGACCGTCATTTGACCCCAATGGCCCCAAATGGTTCGCCTATGCTTCGGGCAATGGCACAAACGTTCGTTCAGGGCCATCTACAAACGATAAAATGCTGTTCAAAGTAAGTAAGGGCACACGCGGAGTCGTAACAGAAAAGAAAGATGGCTGGACAAGTGTCAAATGGGATTTTAACCGTAAAACCGGCTGGGTTCGTGATGATCTTCTGATGCAAGGCCCTGCTACGGTAATGACAAATCTGCTGCAGAAAACCGATGAGCCCGGCAAAATAGATACCAGCAAAATCTCACAGGCAGCAGCCAAAGAAGCCATCAGAGAAAGCCTGGTATCGGTGGCGATCGCCAAACCGGCCCTGGCCTCAGAGACAGTGAACACCTACGTGCAGGGGCAGGCCCTGCCCGAGCAAGCGGTAATCGATGTTACCACCTTTGCAACCATACGCGCCGAACCGAATACTACCAGCGAAAAGCTTGGCAGAGTGCCAAAAGGCATGGTGGTTAAGATCAAGAGCACCCAGAAGGATGGCCGCTGGCGGTGGTTTGAGGTCATTTATAATGATGGGCGCAAAACCGGCTGGACCAGAGAAGACAACCTGAAGTTCTGATTGTGCACACCCCCAAAAATAGATTGATCAACCAGTCATGAAAAAACTCATCGGGCTTTTTCTGCTGGGCATTCTCATTCTTGCATTGATTGCGATTAACATAAACCCGCACGTCACGTTTGATGCCAGTTATTACCATGTGATGGCCGAGCGACTCGCAAAGGGCAATGGCTTTGTTGAACCGGTAGTCTGGCAATACCTGAATAATTACGAACAAGTTGAGCATCCAATGGACTACTGGATGCCTCTCGGGGTGATAGCCTATTGTATTGCTTTAAAAATCGGCGGCACGGCCGGCGAATTATCGCTAAACATTCTGATATGGGCTTTTCTTGCCGTAATGGTATTCCGTGAGGTTGTCAGACAGACAAGCAGTAATTTCTGCGGTGCTGTGGCATTTTTTCTGTGCATTTTTCACGGCCGAAATCTTTTCTATCTGCTCACAACTGACAATTTTGCATTTTCTGCTCTGCTCGGCTATCTGATAATTCAAACGATTTGCCATGAGCGACCACATGCGATGAGAACCGCATTTTTCACCGGTCTTCTTGCGTTGTTGCGAATCGAGGGGCTTGTTTTCGCCTTTTTTGCAGGAATTTGGGAACTCGGGAAAAGCTGGCGATTGAGGACCGCGGTCTTCTACGCCACCACTTTTTTGCTGACGATCAGCCCATGGGTTATCAGGAATCTGGTCATTTTGGGCAAGCCCTGGACCTCTAACAGCAAAGCGCTTTTTCTTGTTGATTATTTTGACTTTTTTAATGATACGGCCAGTCTCTCTCTGAGCAATTATCTTGCCCAGGGATGGTCAGACATTATCGCACAGAAAGCAGCAGGACTGGTCTACAGTATCATCAATCTGGTTATCGTGCCTTCACACCTGCTGCTGTTGCCATTATTTGCATTTGGCATCGTCTGTTTATGGGCAGAGTCTGGAAAAATCTTCTCTGCCTTTCTGATGTTATCATGGTTGATGTGCGGCATCGTGTTTCCGCTGCAGAGCATGCATGGCACCGTTATTCACATCAGTGCATTCTTCTATAGTTATTTTTATATTTTTACTGGAGTTGGCCTGCATCGCCTGAAAACGTATTTTAATATACGGCCCGCCCTCTACAGAAGCATTGGGATTCTGGCTATTCTTGTGAACATTGTTATTTCAGCCGCTTTTATCAACCATTTCATCACTGTTTACGAAGAAGACTTCACGCCTTATCGTAAGCTCTTTGCAAAAATCAAACCGGAAGCCGGTAATAAAATCGCTTCAGCAAACCCGCTCCTGGTATATCAATTAACTGGTGCGACCGGCGCTCTTGCCTCGATACATACCAGCAATCCGCAGTACATTGCCGACAAATTCGCCTGTAATTTTATCATTACTGACCCCAGATCGGTGTCACCAATGGATATCGATACAAGCAAGTGGGCCATGATCGCTTCAGAGAGTGGCATACAGATGTTCAGACGCCAGGAAAACCCGCCAGCCAGAGAAGACTGAGACAGGCAAAAATCAATACGGCAACCGGCACTTTCCAGCAAGTCAGGTTCCGCGATTGCTGCAAAACTCGATAAATTGTTAATTGTTAACCAGGTTATTTGAAAACGCTGGTCGCGAATGGTTCTTTGCCGGCGAAGTCGCGCAATATAGCTGCCTGGCTGTCTTTTATCAGGGATACAGAAAGTTTTCCGCTTCTGAAGCGCAGTTTATCAAGAGCAAGAATTTCTTTAAAAACCGGGTCTACGGCACGTTCAAAAAAGAACTTGCCATGGAATCCTCTTCGGGCGGGCCAGCTGCAATCAACTTCGCGATTTCTTCCCTTTCCTCTTATGAGCTCTGATAACTTAAGCTGGGTTCCGCAGACCTCGAGCTCCTTGTATAGCTTTGGCTCTCTGGCATAATCACGCATGTAAACCCATAAGGCGGCAAGCTGCTGCAAACGGGTCTGGCGATCGCCGGTGATGCCGGAAAAATCGGCATAATTCTGTTTTAAAAGCGTATAAATTGCTCCGTTACGCTTAAAAATAAGATTCATTCGAAATGCATACTTCTGCTTTCTTTTTTCTGGATGAAGCGCCGAAACATGAATTATGACCTGTGTCTGATCTGGTGAAAGATCATTAAACCAGGCTATGGCACAGCCAAGATTTGCAAAGCTTTTTTTAACCGTACCGCGATACTGGGCATTGATTCTAAAAAACTGCCATTCTTCATGTTCAGCAGTTCTGCGAGATAACTCCGGCCGGGAATCAACGGCAACGGGTGCTGCCGTTTCAGGCAGAGGCCGTATTGATTTTGCATCTGCAGAAGCAGTTGTAATAATAAGCAGAGCAAAAATCAGAAACAATATTTTTCGAGAAGTTAAAGAATCTGGCATTCAGTCTTTCCTTTGCTTGATCGTATCAGGGCTCAACCACATAGTTCTGCAGGCGGGCCTGCAGTTTAACCGGCACTTCAGCTTCCAGCCTAACCGTTCCCTGGCCCCATTCCTGACTTCTGACTATGGCGGTCTGCATTATTTCTTTTACAAGCTCTGACTTTGAGGGCACGAGCAGTTGCAGGGTAACATACTGACGCACGATGACCTCTTCAAGTCTTTGTTTAAGCTCATCTATGCCTTCACCGGTTTGTGCTGAAATAAAAATCGCACCGGGAAATGCAGACAAAATCTCTTCTTTTTCTGCGGCCATCGGTTTATCAATCTTGTTAAACACATAAAGACGTTCACGTTCAGCCGCACCAATCTCACCGAGAACTTCTTCGACGGCGGCGAGACGCTCGGCATACTGTGCATCAGACGCATCGCAGACAACCAATAAAACCTCAGAGGCCGCCACACTCTCAAGGGTAGCGCGAAAAGCCCTGATCAGGCTGTGAGGCAGCTTTCTGATAAAACCAACTGTATCAGACAGAATTCCCCAGCGGCCACTGCTAAAATCAAGCCGACGCGCCGTGGGGTCAAGGGTGGTGAACAGACCGTCACAGATTTTCACATCACTGCCGGTCAGACGGTTCAACAAGGTCGATTTGCCGGCATTTGTGTAGCCAACCAGGGAAAAGACTGTATTAAAGCGTTCCTGACGTTTGCGACTCTGAATATCACGATCTTGTACCGATTTATCAAGTTCTTCTCTGAGCTTTTTCAGCTTGTTTTTGATAACACGACGATCGGTTTCAAGTTTGGTTTCGCCGGGGCCCTTAACACCAATACCGCCCCGCTGCCGCGACAGGTTCTCATAACCGCCGACGAGATGCAGCAACTGATACTGCAGGCTGGCAAGTTCAACCTGAAGTTTTCCTTCACGGGTTGAAGCATGACGGGCAAATATGTCGAGAATGATCGAAGTTCGATCGCAAACGGGTAGCCCGGTTGCTTCTTCGATTGTTTTTATCTGCAGTGCAGTCAGTTCGTCATCGGCCACAACCAGATTTGCCCCAACTTTCTCTGCTGCTTCGGCAATTTCGTTGGTTTTTCCGGTTCCGAGGTAAAATGCCCGCGATACGCGATCGCGCTTCTGAACAAGCTGCCCGACCATTATTATGTCGGCTGTTCTAAGAAGCTCACCGAGTTCTTCAAGCGAATGCTGGATTTCGGTATCGGTCTGGCCCTGCATCTGAATTGCCAGACCCAGAGCGCGTTCACTTTCAAACACTGTCCGGGTAGTTTCTGCCATAATTATGTTTCCCTGAGATCGGTAACTTTAAAATCGCGCTTTGGTGGGCGCAGAACCCGCGAGCCACAAAAACCACAGAATCTCACCCGGTCGAGCGAAAACGCGCCACAGGATGAGCAACTGGTGAGTTTTGCCTCTTCCGGAACATCTATTTTGAGAACGGCAAGCCATGCCTCATATATGCCGATCCAGAAGAGCGAAACCAGACTGATAATCAGGCCACTCACGGCCTGAATATCGAAATGAAAGACAATAAAATCAAAAAGGCCATGCACCGCAGAAGCAACGGCAATACCGGCAAGAATTCTTGCAGAAGCCACAACATCCCTCTTGCGGGTGAGAGCGGCGGCGGCCACGGCGGCACTGATGCAGACAAAGAACAGGTGAGCCGACGAACTGATAACTATTCTCGGCAAAACAACAGAAGAACCAAAAACCATATAATATTGAATATTTTCAAGCAGCGAAAAACTGAGGGCACAGCCTGCCATGGCCATAAAAATTACGGTGGGTCGACGCATATACTCGGTATAATGACTGGCAAGCAAGCCGCCGGCGGCCTTTAGCCCCTCTTCGGCAAAACCAATGACACCGATACTCGTCAGCAGCGTAACCCACCATGACCTTGGCCCGGAAATAAAAGTGCGCAGATCTGAGCCAAGCCAGATTTCGACGGGCAGATAAACAAGCCGGGTAACAATAATGGCACCAATTCCGGCAACAAGACCGCCGACAAAAGACCTGAGCAGGTCATTGTCGACCCAGTGCTTCTTGAACAGCAGGTAGAATACCAGCATTGGCAGAAGCAGAACAATTGAAAACAGTGCTTCAAGGTTCTCTGACAATCAGTTTGTCTCCCTGGCGAACCCTGCCAGATGCAAAGTTCTGCCCTGACTGCTGCTTGAATGAAAAACGAAACCACTGCAGTCTGCGTTCCAGACGGGCCTGTAGCATTCAGCTCCGCCAAGTGGCTTGAGAACTTCTTCTTTGCCAGAAGCCATTTCGCGCAATACGAGAACATTTTTGCTGCCATCAGTGCTCTCTGAGCGTGTATAAGCGATAATATTGCCGTCAGGCGACATATCGGCCAGCCAGTTGCGATTGGGAGTGTCTACCACAGCTACGGGTTCTCCGAGGGGTTCAAGCAGAACTTTCATAATATGAGACTTTTTTAAAGGCTCGATGATGCGTGTAAAATAAAGCGAGAGGCCATCTGGCGACCACCTTGGTTCACGATCATCGGCTGTGCCGGTGGTAATCTGCATCAGGTTTGCGCCTTCAATACCAATGAGCCAGATATTGTTACTGCCCTTGCGATTTGAGACAAATGCTATCAGCTTGCCGTCAGGGGAAATCGCCGGCATCATATTCTTGCTGCCGCCAGTGGTTAAAGGCATGCTGTTGCGGGTCTTGCGATCATAGATAAAAATATGTTCAGGCCTGGCACTGTCGCTTGAAAAAACTACCATATTGTTATCAACGGTTGTCTCAGGAGTCCAGACGTTGCCGGGCCACTCAAATACCCTGGTAGCAGCCGAATCAGCAGAAGGCTTCTTGCTGAAGCATTGATACAGAGACTGACCATTCACCTGCTGGCGATTTGACGAAAAAATCAGCTCTGAACCATCGCGGGCCATGAAGCCATGATAATTGTTGCCGGCAGCTTTTTCGAGCGGTATTGTTTTTTTATAGACGAGCCGGCCCGGAGGAAACACTGCCGGAACAGCATTAACAGACGAGGCTTCAGCCGCAGAATTCGATTCATCAGGTGTATTGGCTGTTTGCGAAGCCGCATCATTTAAAACTGCCGTCTCTGATGAAATAGAAGCAGTGGTTTCGTTCAGAGAGGCAGGTTGTGATGCCTCGCCAGTGTTCGAAACAGCAGTTTCAGGCATTGCAGACGGCGAAGCTGCACCGACCGGCAGATTTTCATTTATAGATGCTGGTGTCAGGCCAGTTTCAGATGAATCAGAAGCGGTCTTATAAACTATTGAGGGTTCAATCGCTGGCTGTGCCGTTGAACCACCGAGATCGGCCACCCCCGAAGCATTGTTCAGATAAAAACCGGTCCCGGAAAACACTCCAAGAAAAGAATG
>JAQUZA010000103.1 GCA_028691595.1 Candidatus Rifleibacteriota bacterium | reverse complement strand
CACCAAAAAGAAGCAGGCCGGAATAAAAAAATCCCAGCGCCAGAAGCGTGACTGGGAAGATTGATATCTAAAAAATTGCAATAAAAAAGCCCCGGAATTCGGGGCTTTTTTATTGGCCGGTTCTTACTTTTTGTTCTTCTTGGCGTTCTCAAGAGCCTGTTTTGCTTCAACAGTTCTTGGGTCGTCAACACCATATTCATTTTTAAAGTTCAGATATTTGATAAACAGACGATTAACATCTTCTGGGGCTGCTGCTGCCTTCTGCCAGTCTGCGTTTGCCCATTCTGCCTTTTTCTTGTCAATGTTGAAGTTATAGGGGGCTACAAGCTGACCGCCTGGTTCACAATGGGTAGCCATACCGGGTCGCAGCACCGCTCTCCTGCCTCTGGCTATGCTGCTGACAGCAACAGCGCCTTCAACGACAGAGACTGAAGCCTTTTTGCGTGAAGATACCGCCACTTCAAATTCAGTGCCTCTGATGCCTGCCACGAGGGTCGGAGTCTCAATTCTGAATTCTGTGCCGCGTTTGGTGAACTTATACCAGGTCTTACCTTTGAAAACCTTGATACTCATCGGTTGAACTTCAACCAGGGTTCTTTCTTTGATACGCATGTTTGTGCCGTCACCATATACCAGCACGGCTTTTGACTCACGCAGGGTCTCGAGCAGATCACCAGAGAACAGTTCGCACCCCTGGGTTATAATATCAGTCTTTGTGCTGCCAACCCGGGTCAGCTTGATCTGACCGCTGACAATCTCAAGTTTTGCGTCGAGCGGAACAAGCTGAACTGGCTCTGCCCATGCGGCAGACAGAGAAAAAAGACAACAGATAAAAAGGAAGCACAGCGCTGTACGATTCATTGTTATAAAGCCTCCTGAGCCCTGAAAAGGGTAGTCGAATTATCGAAGTTTACTAAATTATAAGAATCACTTGCCAAGGTGTCAATGCCTGAACGATGCTAAAACTCTTTAATCAGGCCTGTGAAGTTGAGCCCTCGCAGCTTATATAGCCGGCAAAAATTTTAATAAGCTCACTTTTGGCCATTTCAAGGTTGTCGTTGACGATGGCATGATGATATTGACTCTGGTAGCCAAGTTCTTTGCGGGCATTTTCAAGCCGGTGCTGCAATGAATGTTCACTGTCCATGTTGCGTTTGCGAATCCGGCTTTCGAGTTCTTCAAAGGTCGGAGGCAGAATAAAAATCATCACTGCCTCAGGGTATTCATCGCGAATCTTCATGGCTCCCTGAACATCAATATTCAGGATTACATGCCTTCCAGCCTCGAGATTATCAGTCAAAAACTGGCGGGGTGTGCCGTAATAGTTTCCGTGTACAAAGGCCCATTCTGCAAATTCGTTGCGTTTGATAGCACCTTCAAAAGTTTCGGCAGAGCAGAAGTTATATTCCTGCCCATCGGTCTCACCACCCCGGGGGGCACGTGATGTGGTTGAAATTGAATAAACCACAGCAGGAGCGAAACGGTTAACAATCGCATTGCACAGCACAGTTTTTCCGACCCCGGAAGGCCCGGAAACAATGAACAGATAGCCCTTTCCGGTATTAGTATAAGAATTCATCTGCAATCACTTTTTTCGTGCAATCAGCGACCGGCCTGTCATGGCTTCAGGTTTTTCAATGCCCATAAGTTCAAGAACGGTTGGCGCAATGTCGCAGAGCCGGCCAGAAGGTCTGAGCTCAACCGAAGTTCTGGAGAGCATGCAGAATGGAACAGGGTTAACGGTATGTTCAGTAAAGGCTTCACCGGTTTCATCGTCGATCATCTGCTCAGCATTGCCATGGTCTGCGGTTATAAGACAGTTATAGCCAAGTTCATAAGCAAGAGGAATCGCCTTTGCCAGGACACAGTCAACGGTATTGACCGCTTTTATTGCGGCATCCATGATGCCGGTGTGGCCAACCATATCGCAGTTAGCAAAATTAACCATGATAAACGGATATTTGTCGGTCTTGAGCTTTTCAACGAGAAAATCATTAACTTCAAAAGCCGACATTTCGGGCTTGAGATCATAGGTTTTAACTTTTGGCGAAGCAACCATCTGCCTGTCTTCGAGAGGGAACGGAGGCTCATAACCGCCATTGGTAAAATAGGTTACATGAGCATATTTTTCGGTTTCAGCCAGGCGCAACTGGGCAATGCCTTTGCGTGAAAGCACGGCCCCAAGAACGTCATCAAGGCGCTGCGGCGGAAAAGCTTCGGGAAAGGAAAATTCGTCAGAGTAATGGGTGAAGCTGACGTAATCAACCTTCATGTCTTTACGGTTAAACTCGCTGAACTCAGGGGCGGTAAACACCCTGGTTATCTGGCGCATGCGGTCGGCTCTGAAATTAAAAGCAAGAATAGCGTCGCCCTCATCAATGGTTGCAATTGGTTTACCGTTCTCTTCGATAACTACAGGTACCACAAATTCGTCGGTCACATTGACCTTATAAGAAGCCTCCATGGCGATTACCGGATCAGAAGCCCGGTTGCCAACACCGTGAACCATTGCCAGATAAGCTTTTTCGACTCTTTCCCAGCGGTTATCGCGATCCATGGCATAAAAACGCCCAGAGATTGAGGCGATACGCCCGACTCCGATTTTGCCGGCCTGCTCAACCAGCTGCCTGATAAAATGCACGCCGCTGGTGGGTGAAGTATCACGACCGTCGGTAAAAGCGTGAATAAAAACCTTTTTAAGGCCACGGTCACTGGCAAGTTTAAGTATAGCGACAATCTGGTCAAGGTGGCTATGTACGCCGCCGTCTGAGACTAGACCGTAAAGATGAAGAGTTTTTCCGGAAGCCTTAACCCTGTCAATCTGTTCGGTCATGGCTTTGTTTTCGAAGAAGGAACCGTCTTCAATAGATCTGTTGATACGGGTTATATCCTGGTAAACAACACGACCGGCACCGATATTGAGGTGACCGACTTCAGAATTGCCCATCTGACCGACTGGCAAGCCAACATCGAGCCCTGAAGCGCCAAGCCTGGTAAAAGGTCTTTCGGCGAAAAGCTTGTTGATGAATTCGGGATTTGCAGAGTGAACAGCATTTCCCTCGGTTCTGTCGGAAAGGCCAAAGCCATCAAGAATAATCAGCAATACTTTTGGTGTTGATTCCATGTTTTAAACCTTGAAAACAAGTTAGGGCATACCCGCAGGTTTGGCGGATTATAACCGTTGAGAACCGTTTATGTCAAATCATTGCGCCTTTCGGCTTTACAACCGAGATCGATTGACTTTGTTACCCGGCTCTGCTAATAATCAATCTTATGATCATTGCAGGACTAGGAAACCCCGGCCCCGAATACGCCACCACCCGCCACAATGCGGGGTTCTGGGCTGCAGATGTGATTGCCGACAAGTTTCGTGCCACTTTTTCACCGGGCAGACATCAGTCACTGCTTGGCGAATTCACTTTTCATGGCGACAATCATCTTCTAATCAAACCCCAGACCTTCATGAATCTTTCAGGCGAATCCGTATCGGGAATTATGCTCGATAACAGTCTGCAGCCTCAGGACCTGCTCGTTATTGTCGACGACATAAATCTGCCCACCGGCAGAATAAGAATCAGGGCATCTGGCAGCGATGGTGGTCACAACGGCTTAAAATCTATCATCAACCACATCGGCAGAAACTTCTGGCGCCTGCGCATCGGAGTCGGTCAGCCCGCCGACGAGAATCCCGACCCGCACTCGAATCTTGTTTCTCATGTTCTGGGCACAATTTCAGCAAAAGAAGAGAAGATTTTCAAACTGGTTCTCGCTGAAATTCCCGATATCGCAGCATTATGGCTATTAGGCATGGGCAACAAAGCCATGACCAAATTTAACGGAATTGATTTTTCAGCTGCAAACGAATAAGTCTGATTGATGTTTATTCTTTTTTTGCTCTATTGCAATATATTTAAGCCTGCTTTATAATGGCTCTGATTTGTAACTGATGAGGTTGCTGATGCAAGATGTCACCAATTTAACAAAAACACAACTTGATGCGCTCCGCGAAATAGGCAATATCGGCTCGGGAAACGCTGCCAGTGCTCTGGCTCAGTTCTTGAACCGTAAAATTGATATGGCTGTACCGAGCGCATCAATAATGAATTTCAACGCCATACCTGCTTTGGTTGGCGGCCCTGACAAAACTGTCATGGGCATTTTCCTCAAGGTGATGGGTGAAGTTTCGGGTCGTTTCCTGCTTCTAATCCCCGAAAAAACATCGCTGAGATTGTTGCACACGCTGATACCCGGCTGCGACATTGACAGCCCCCTGAAAATGGGCGAAATGGAAAGTTCATGCATGCGTGAAGTCGGTAATATTCTGGCGGGTGCTTTTCTTAACGCCCTGTCTGTCATTACCCAGACTCCGATGCTTAACTCTCTGCCTTCCATGACCTACGACATGGCAGGAGCAATGATTGATTCCATAGTGGCCGACATGACCGCTATCAGCGACAAAGTCCTGATGATAGAAACATCATTTATTGAAAGTGAAGAAGATCTGAGAATACACATCTTTCTGCTTCCTGATCCGAATTCACTGCAACTTTTATTACAAAAAATCGGAGTCTGTTGAAGCATGTCCGCAGTAATCCCCGTTGGAATGGGTGAAATGAAGATAGCCAGAAGTCCTGAACAACTGGTAGTCTACGGTATTGGCTCATGTGTCATTGTATCTCTCTATGACCCCAAGTCCAAAGCCGGTGGCCTTGCCCACGTCATGTTACCCGACTCAGCCGGGCTCGACCGCAACGCGATTAACCCGGTCAAATTTGCTGACACGGCAGTTCAGGTTCTTTACGATGCGCTTACAGCTTCAGGAGCTTTCAAAAGTTCGCTTATCGCCAAGATAGTTGGCGGCTCCGAAATGTTTCCGCCAACTGAAGATTTTGAAAATAACATTGGCCGTGACAACACCGAAGCAGTTAAAAAGGCGCTTAAAAAAGCCGGGTTAACCCTGACAGCAGAGAATACTGGCGGTCGGCGCGGCCGATCGATCGAATTTGATCTCGAAAGCGGAACCATAAAAATCTCTATCCTCGGCGAGGAAGTCAAGGAAATCTGAATGACAAGACTGTCGATGTTGCTCGGCCTGTTCATGGCTGTTACCATTACCGGTATCGTCATGCTGATGGCTGTTATGGGCAATGTTGCCTCGAGCACTATTATTTACCGGGGCTTATTGGTGTTTTTTCTTTTTGGAATTCTTGGTACAATGCTTGGGAGCTTTCTTGAAATTGTTTTGATGCCAATCACCACCGAAAAGGAAACTGAAAAACTGAAAGATGAAATTTTACTTGAAGACGCTGAGCTGAAGGCTGAGCTGGGCGATCTTCTCGATGAAGACAAGAGCTCTAATAACCAAACTGAAACTTTTGGCACCCCTACCGATGAGTCGTGGCCGGGCACTGCCAGTAATGGCGGCAGTTCGGCTGTAGTCTCGTAAGGCAGCCAGTCACGGAGGGATGATGTGAACAAAGAACTTCTGGTAGGAAAAGAAACTCAGGAAATTACTGATCCCAAACTGAAGAATAGACTTCAGGACGAAGAGGATCAGAAACTCTGGGAACAGTATCGTACGACCCGTGACCAGCGCATAAAAGATGCCCTGATCATGAAGTATGCATCTTTTGTCAAGTATGTTGCCGGGCGCATTGCCGTCAATCTTCCCAGCAACGTTGAATTTGACGATCTTGTCAGCTATGGCATTCTCGGGCTTATCGACGCTATCGATAAATACGACTCGGAGCGCAATGTCAAATTTAAAACCTATGCGAAAACAAGAATTCGCGGAGCTATTTTTGACGAACTGCGCATCCTCGACTGGACACCCAGATCAATCAGACAGAAAGCCCGCAAGCTTGAGAAGGCATATGCCAAGCTTGAAGGAAAATTAGGTCGCGATGCTAAAGACGAAGAAATCGCCGAGTATCTCAACATTGATATTTCCGAGCTTCACAAGCTGTTTGATGAAACAAAAAAGTCTCTGCTGCTATCTCTTGATGAAATTTTTTATGACGACGACGAAGGTTCTTCAAGATTCGATTTCATCGAAGATGAAAAAAGTGATAACCCGCAGAGCAAGATCGAAGAAGCCGAAGCCAAAAAGATTCTGGCAGATGCGATCTCAAAGCTTTCCGACCGGGAACGTATGGTTATAACCCTCTACTACTACGAAGAACTGACTTCCAAAGAAATAGGCAAGATCCTGGGAGTCTCTGATTCGCGCGTATCGCAGCTGCATACCAAAGCAATTCTTCGCCTGCGGGGTCGGTTGAGTCGAATAAAAGAAGCCCTGATGCAGAGTTAATCTGCACAGGCTTTATAAACTCGCAAAAGATTCGTAGGGTTTCGGCTTTTCCAGTTCAGTTGGCAGAAATAATTTTTGTGCTGCCAGCTGTTTTGTGAATCGCTGCCTGGCTGACTTTATTCTTTGTTAGCAACGAGAGACCATAGAACACCATTGGTATGACGAAGGCATTCTATTGCCAGATCATTGTTTTCTGCCAGCTTTTTTACTTCATGGCATTTAAAATGATAAGAAATGGGTGCCTGGAAAAGATCGAAGATAGCCATCCAGGTTGTTTTAAAACGATTCTGAGACCAGAACAGCAGATGTTCGCGCAAAGGCATTCTGGCAAGCAAACGCGGTGCAAATCTGGCAGCCGGAACATAAATCAGCATGATAATCAATTGTAAAATCAGGCTTGGAAAAAGCGCCAGAAAGAAAAGTACGGGCAGTGGAGCCTTATGCAGGATTATTTTTGCAGGCTCAACCAGATGTGTCATTATTACGTTTCCTTCCCAGCTGTAGACACATATGGCCACCTGCCCGGAAGCCCGACAGACTCTTGCCAGTTCACTAAAGCCCTTCTGGTGGTCATGAACATGCTGCAGAGCATGATCACAAATCGCAATGTCAACAACATTGGGTTTAAGGGGAAGTTCAACGAGGTCTGAGCGCAACAGCAGCAGTTCGACCTGACTACCTTCCGGCAACAGGTCTCTGGCTGCAAGAATTTCGCGGCCAAGATCAACCGCGATGATTGTTTTGGCACCCATTTTGGCCAGGTGATAAATTTCACGGCCCCGGCCGGCCCCACCAACCAGAACCGTGGCATCTTTTACTCTGTCGGCAGACAGTGGAATAAAATTCTTAAAAGCCTCCTGGCCAAAAAGGCCTTTGCCTTCAAGGTCTTTGATTGAGAAAGGATGAAGCTCCTGCCACTGGTATTCCCAGTTTTTTTCTACAGCGATCTGTTGTAATTCTCTTTTGTTTTTCTGACGATCTTCGAACCCATAGTCAGCCAGCGGGAAATTAAATCTGCCAAGAATTTCAGCTTCATCAGCATTTAAACTGTGGTGGCTTTTTTTCGAAAACATCATCGGCAAGCCATTGATAACCGGATAAAGCTGATTGCAGGAACGGCAGCAAAGAACTGCGTTGTTCAGACGACCCTCAACAACCTCGCCGGCTTTTAAATATATTTCCCCATTGCACCCGACACAGCTTAACCATGAGATATGCTTGGCAAACATTGGCCTACCTGCCTTCCATTTGTCTATTGATCATTCTAGTGGCATCAGCCTGTTGCAGCTGGTCTGCCCTGTTTTGTTAAACAACTCTGTCACAGCGACAAAATGTTGTTTCTGTGCGGCCCCGATAATACCATAAAGCCCTGCCCATGGCATGATTTTTAGCATGACAGGATGCAAACAACTTTACTCCCCTGAAAAGCAGATTGAAACATAAATATACCGAT
Organism: Candidatus Rifleibacteriota bacterium; assembly: GCA_028691595.1. Classification (GTDB taxonomy): domain Bacteria; phylum Muiribacteriota; class Ozemobacteria; order Ozemobacterales; family Ozemobacteraceae; genus Rifleibacterium. Next base: position 1,665 of record JAQUZA010000103.1, on the reverse strand, counting down.
GCATAAGAAACGATTATTTTGCTGACAAATAGTTGTTGCCGAGACTGGAAATTCCGCAAAAGAAAAGGCTGCCGGTTTAACCAGCAGCCCTTCTGTTTGCCTCAGCCCCTATTTTTCAGGCCTTTTCTGAATCATCTTCATCTAATTCAATTACCACATTACCTTCAGCCTGCTCGTTACCGCCTTCGATTTTGAACTGTTTGATAAGCTCGCGCAGTTCTTCAGCGTTGGCAGCCAGCTGGCTGAATTTTTCGTCATTTTTCAGGTTCCCGAGACGGGTTGAAATATCGTCTGACAAGGACTTTGTCTTGGCCAGAGTTGTTCTAAATTTTTTAAGCAGGTCATTCAAGGCATTCGCAAGCTCTTTAAGATTATCGCTGCGTCTCAGACTGACCTCAAAAGTCAGGTCACCCTCGGTTATACGCTTGATACTTTTTTCAAGCTTGAAGGCCGGGCCAGCAGTCTGGTGCGAGTACATGACGCTGACAATAAAAACGATAATCACGTTCACGAACACCAGCACCATAAGCCGGGGCCAGAATTCCATTACAAAATGCTGAAGAGTTGCAGTCAGACTTCTGGCCTCAACAAGAGTGGTGCTGGTCGAAACGAAATATGAACCAAGCACATATATATTGCAGGCTGTAATAACCGCCACCAGGAATGCAAGCAGCAGAATAGTGCCCGCAAATCTGCTCTGCATATCTTTGGAGATGAAATAATTCTTTCGCTGACTCAAAGTAAACCCTCCTGTTAGAGGCGAATGTGACTACCGCATAACATCTTACTCAACAGCAGTTTTTTTGTCAACGCGAATTCTGGCAGCAACCCAAATCTGTGAAGCTTTACCTTTTGGCTTATGATGTTCATTGGTTCCCGGCAACAAACTTTTTGTCAGCAGGACACTCTTGATTACCCCCGCTAAAAACGCCCTGTCAGTAAAGGTAAAAAGCTCATCAACAGGCAGTCCAATGTTTGATGCCGCTGCAACGGCGGGGTTTAGAATTCTTTATTAAAGTGGTAACATCATTCTATCTCTGCACAAAAATCTTTCAGACTGACAGTCTGATTCAACATCAAGCGAATTTCATCCCGGAGGCATCGACATGCTAAAAAGTTTTTTTCAACGAAGTCTGATTCTTCTGGCGGTTCTGACATTAATTCCCGCAAGCCTTCCGGCACTTGGACCTACTACAACCCAGAACGGTTACTGGGAAGCCATAAGTTCGTTCCAGGTCGTCAGAGCACGTATCAACGGGCAAAACGAACAGGTCTGTCTGCCAAAAATTATCTTTAAAGAGGAGGTCGATCCGGATTTACTCAAAGAGCAGATAAAAAAGGGTATTCCAGGTCAGGAAGCAATCTTTCACCTCTACCACGACGGCCTTGGCAGACCTAAAAAACAAGGCGGCATGTTCTACGCTTCTGACGTTTTTCTAAAAGACATGAAGGTCACATATATCGGCTATCTGCAGAAACTGGGCTACAGCTTTACAGTCAGCAGCAAACCAGCGTTTGAAGACCCGGAATACATGCGCAGCGTTGCCTACAGCAAACATATAACCGGGGCAATGGCCGAGAGAGACAAAGCAGCGGCAGCGGCAGGCTCAAAAGCCGATGGCAGCAAAGATCCAAAACGCCTCAGCGCTTCCTCAATGCGGGTAA
>JAQUZA010000102.1 GCA_028691595.1 Candidatus Rifleibacteriota bacterium | reverse complement strand
GATAAACTGGCCTTTGCGATAAACGCGGCCATTCCCGGCTGCTCCGCCGATGCCGATACCAGCTTTCCCTATTGATGGAAAAACGGCCCAAGCGGTAGAATTTTTAAATATCCGCTCTGAATCAGGGTCTATACGTTTAACCTTGTCAATTAACAGCTGAGCATTTTCTTCGCCGCTTCTTTTATGCCGGCGCTGAAATGGATTCCAGCTTCCAGCAATAAGGGCCGAGGTCGCAAAAGTGAAAATAAGCAACAAAAGAAGCTTTCTGGGCAATTTCATAAGCAGCTCCTGAAATTATGATCTCTGGCAGTCTAAACACGACAGTAACAGCATAACATCAAAACACCAGTCATCGTTAAATCAAACTGTGAATAATTTTTTCAAAAGCAGCCCAAAATAGCATTCAAGAAAGAGGAAAGAACAATCAGTTTGCGTTCAGGCTCAGGGTATATTATCTTTGCACGAACGTTAGCGAAGAAAACAAGAGCTTGGCAAGAGGCTGATCTGATGGACGGTTACGATTTAATCTCTTATTCATTCTGGGCTGTGGTAATCGGAGCATTCATTTTTGCCATCGCTTATTTCGGCGGCATCGAAAAGAAACGAAATCATGACATCCTGAGCCTGGCCATCAAAAATGACTGGGAATACTCGAAATGCGATGCACGCTACCGAAACACTCACCTGCACCTTAAAACTTTTCAGGCTGGCATAAAGCACTTCACCGTGAACGTAATCAATGGCAGGCGCGATGGTGTCGATTTTGTGCTTGCAGACTATAGTTATGTCCTGATGTCAGGACATCCCAGAAACATGACTGTCGATCAAACCGTCTGTTTTTTGTTTGACCAGTCAATACAGCTGCCACATTTTTTTCTGCGGAAGAAAAAGCCACTCATGGATTCTGTTGGCAAGCTTCTCGGAGGCAAAGACATTATTTTTTCTGATGACAAAGCTTTCTCTGATGCCTTTGTTCTACAGGGTGCCAATGAAGACTCAGCGCGTGAATTTTTCAGCCCGCAGATTCGTAAAGCCTTTCTCAAGTTTGCCGGCTCTGACATTCAGGTAGAAGCCTGGAAAGATTTTATCGTCGTTCACCGCTGCAACCTGTTGCCAGTTGTAAAATGGAAAGGGCTGCTGGCCGACAGTCTTTCGCTTCACCAGGCATTCAAAAAGACTGCGGCCCTGAACCCGCTATAAATATTTTTTAAGCGTCCTGCAGATCGGTAACACCTGGGCATTCCCTGAGCTTTTGAATTCTGTTAAAATAACAGGGTTATTGTACACAAAACAGGTATAATTCTGAAAAGCATATTTTAAGGTCTTTGCATTGTCGTATCTATGGTTTAAGAACGATCTGCCCGTTCTTTTATGGTTATAATGGCTCAACAGCAAAATCGCTGCAACAAATTTGAACTGTATAATTTTTTAGTGGTTCTCATACGCGCCAACATGGGGTATATTGGTTCCCCTTAAATCTCAACCGGATGGTAAAATTGCCGATGTCGCAGAACCCAGGAACGCCCGTACCAGTTGCTATTGTCGGACGGAGTGCGCTCTTTCCAGTGGCTATGATACCCAGAGCATTCTGGCCGAATCTTCTCGCCTTGAAAGGGTTGATGGCCGGCCTGGCCACATCGCAGTGGCCATTTAACGAGTTCTTCTCGACCCAGGATCTGAACAATCTCAAAGAATTTGTTATGAAGAGCGGTCTGCTCTCATCTGGTAGCTTGCCCGCCGATGGTTTCGAAATTCCTCCTGAAGTTCTCAAAATTTCTGCTGTTATACCGGTTGTCAGTCTTTTTTTGGCCAGACAGGCTCTTGAAGATGTCAAAAGCTTTAAAAATGGCATTTTAAAACCAGAGAAGATCAAGGCTGTCATCGAAACCCGTTCATACAAAGAAGTTAAATCGACCACTTCTAATGACAGCATTACAGAAAAGCCGTCTGATATCGCCACAATATTTGCCCAACATTTTGGCTTTGTTACCTGCCCGGTAGACGGGCGTGTGCCGCTGCCAGGCACGTTGTCATGGTTGGGCACCGCTTTCAGAGAACTGCAGCACGAAAGCATCGATATGGTCATAACAGGCAGTGCTGATGCCGCTCACCCGGTTCTATCATTCACCGAAGACATGAACGCAGCCGTGGCAAGTCTGCGCGAAGGTCTGAGCATGATAGCCCTGAGACGGCTGCACGATGCAGAACGTGATGGCGATCAGGTTCTTGCAGTAATTTCGGGCTGTGATGCATCGTCTGTAAGTTTTATCAGAAAAGGTTGTCCGGCAGAGGTTTTAACCCCTGAACCTTCACAACCCCCGCCAGCTGTCACGAATTTGGCCATTCACCCCATGCCGGCACCAACTCGCCAGGAACAGCTCGCCAGATTCTCGCGCCTGCCTGTTTCTGACATTATCATTGAAGCTGATGGTTCGTGCCGCAACCTGCCTTTTAACCACCTTTCAGAAGACTGCCTGAAAGACGGCTCACTTGACTGGAAACGGGTTCGCGATTGTTGGGTAAAACGTGCCAGCACGCGACGTTTTTTTCATGACCTGCTTGGTTCGTTATTCGGCACATTTGTCAGACGTGTGGTAGTTCAAAACCCTGACGCTTTTGCCGCAGTGGCGAACCGGCCGGTAATTTTTCTCGCAAACCACCAGATTGGCCTGGAGTCGCCTCTCTTTATGGCTCTGGCCTATGGAATGACCGGCCTGCCCATTCAGGCTGTGGCCAAGCCCGATCATGTCAATGCCTGGCTGGCCTTTTTGCTGGCCTTTGCCCAGGATTCTCTGGGTGACGGGCATCCTTTCAGGCTGATGTATTTTGATCGCCAGAACCCGCAGCAACTTATCGACACTCTCAAAAAAGCCGGCCCCCAGGAAGCCTCTCTGCTGGTACATGTTGAAGGCACAAGAGCAGCAGCAGCCAATCAACCGGTTACGCGCCTCAGTTCCATTTTTCTTGATATGGCCATCGACAAAAACCTGCCAATGGTGCCGGTTCGCTTTGTAGGTGGCCTGCCCACCCAGGCCTCAGAAGAACGGTTCGACTTTCCTTATGGCAATGGCAAGCAGGACTACCTTATTGGTGCCCCGATAATGCCGGGTCAGCTTCAGAAGATGCCTTATGGGCAGCGCCCTCGCTTCATCATGGACCTGATCAACAACCTCGGCCCCGGCAAAGGTGAAGACACGCCCCTACCGCCAGAGCAGGCTTTTGAAGCCAAAACTCGCTTTTTTCTCGATACTTTCGGGTTTCCCAAAATGCAGGCAATGCTGTTTGCAATTCTGCAGATGATTGACGACCCATGCGAAGAAACTGCCCAGCTCGTCAAGGCAGTGCAGTCAGGCAAAGTCGACCCCAGAAATCCCGAAATTCCGCCGGTACTGAAGAACTTCCTGGTTCACATCAAGACCAAGTTCGCCTGAATCACTGCCAATGCCAGATTTGACTTAAAACAGGTTCAGAAAAATTGCAGATTGCTTTAAGTCGGGGCGGTCAAGTGCTTTACCAGGCGAACCTGATTGCCATTGCCAAGGTAGGTGATTTCATCGAACTGCATCGATGAGAGCAAAATGCCGCGGCCGTGCGCTTCTAAAAGGTTTTCAAGCTTTGCCGGGTCTGGTATGTTTTTCCAGTCAAAGCCCTTGCCCTGATCGGTAAGCAGCCATTCACAACGGTCTTTATCCAGTTTAAATTTAAGATTGACCAGTCGATGAGCATACAATGGGTTCTCGTAGCGCAATCGCAGAAATTCCCTCCATTGCTCGACCGTGCCCGCCATTGCCGCGGTTTTCTCTTCATAAGAGATGTCAAGATTGCCATGTTCGATGCTGTTGGTAAGCATTTCAACCAGGCCAAGATGAATTCCAAACCTGTGAGCCGGGCCAATATTCTTTTCAGTTTCGACCATAAGCTGGTCAACAACCTTACTGACCAGATCAAGGTCATTGCCAATCTTCATGCCCAGAGTCAAGCTGTAAATCATGCCCAGAACTTCACGTTTTTTAGTTCGACCGTTAATGATGGTGGCATATTTATCGAGCAGGGCAGTAACGACTCGGCCCGGAACCGGCTTGATCAGATAGTCATTGGCCTTCAGACGCAATGCCTGCAGAATGAATTCGGGCGAATCAAGGGTCGAAAAAATTATAAACAAAACATCGGCATCATTGCTGCGTATTCTTTCCAGCAGTTCAAGGCCGGTCATTACCGGCATGTTGATATCAGAAAGAACCACCTCGGGCTTGAACTCCTTAAAAAGCTTCAATCCCTGCTCACCATCCACGGCACTTTGCGTTTCGTATCCGGCCCGGTTAATCGTTTTTTCCATCATACTGCGTATGGCAACATCATCTTCGACAATTAATACTTTCACATTTCACCTCTCACATTGAATCTCATACTTCAGACTGTGCCTGATGCGGAATTGAAACCGTTATTACCGTTCCGGTCTCCTGACTTGAAATGAACCGGATTTCGCCGCCCATGGTTTGCGCAGCCAGTTTTGCCGAGTAACCTCCCAGGCCGGTACCCTTTTCCTTGCCGCAGGTTACATAGCGTTCCATAAAGTGATGCCTGATTTCTGCAGGAATTTCGCCAAGATTGGAGATCTCGATAAGAAAAAGGTTCTGATCAATCAGGGAGATGACGACTTTGCCACCGGCAGGAGAAGCTTCAATGGCGTTTTTAGCAAGATTTGACACGATGGTGGTTAACAACCCCATCTCACTCATAACCAGGCATGAATCTGAGTCCAGCAGGCTCTTGTCGTTCAAGATTACCGCAAACTCAACGGATTTTGCCTTCGCAAGACTCTCCAGCTCTCTAACTATGAGACGCACCAGATGCGCCACATTTATAGAAACAGGGTTGAGTTTGTATTCGCCTCTTTCCATTTTCGCAAGGTCAAGTGAGTGATCGATCATATTGAGCATCTTCAAGGCCGACTGGTCAAGAATTCTGAGAAACTCAAGCTGTTCATTGTTCAGGTTTTTATCGTGCCCCATGAAGTCCGAAGCCCCCATAAAAACAGTCAAAGGGCTTTTCAGATCGTGCCTGGCAATCTGTTCAATGCGTTCGAGCAGACTGATATTTTCCTGAAGATGCAGATTCTGCAACGTCAATTCGCGGGCAATTGTCGACAGGCTCAGATGAGTCTTTACCCTGGCCTTCACAATGGTAGGGCTGACTGGCTTGGTGATATAATCAACGCCACCGACAGCAAACCCACTTGCTTCGTCAACCACTTCGGTCTGCGAAGAAACAAAAATTACCGGTATCCCCTGCGAAATAGGTGATGATTTCAGAAGTCTGCATGTTTCAAAACCATTCATATCCGGCATCATGACATCGAGCAGAATCAGATCGTGCACCGGAAAAGTCTGAGCAATCTCAAGTGCTTTTTTGCCGCATTTTGCAGCCTTAATCGTGTAATCATCAATAAGAATGTTAAAAAGAATTTCAAGATTTGCAGCAATATCATCAACGATCAGAATCGTTTTTCTTGTTGTATCAGCCATAACATTTCCCCCATCCAATGCTGATTTACGGGCAGGAATGGCGTAAAAACGCATATATAATGACGTTTAGCTGCCAGAGGCAATTTCATGAAATCTGCGGTTTAAAAATAAAAAAGCCTCGACCAGGTCGGGGTCAAAATGCTTGCCATGGCCTTCTCTGATTATTTCCACCGCTTTTTCATGCGAAAACGCATCTTTATAAACCCGTTTGCTGATCAGAGCATCATAAACATCGCAAATAGCCATAAGCCGGCCGGAAAGAGGGATAGCTTCATCCTTCAATCCGATCGGGTAGCCAGAGCCATCCCATTTTTCGTGATGCGACCAGGCGATTTCGCGGCCAATGCGCAGAAACGATGAGACCTTCTCAAGATCGAGTGATTCCATACTTCTGGTAATGGTTTCACGCCCGATGGTGGTATGCGTCTTCATGATTGTAAATTCGTCGTTTGTGAGTGCTCCGGGCTTCAGCAGAATTGCGTCACGGATACCAATTTTACCAACATCATGAAGTGGCGCAGATTTATAAAGCAGTTCTATGGTCTCGTCATTGAGAAAGGGCGCAAAGCGAGGATGTGATTTAAGATGCTGCGCAAGAATCTTCATATAATGCTGAGTTCTTTTAATGTGCTCGCCTGTTTCGTTGTCACGGGTTTCGGCCAGTGAAGTTATGGCGAGAATTGCGACATCCCTTGTTTGCTAGAGTTCAATGGTTCTCTCCTGAACTTTTCTTTCAAGAATATGGTTTTGACAATACAACGCGAGCTGGGTCTTGACTCTTGCCCGAACAATCGGCGGGCTGACCGGCTTGGTGATGTAATCGACACCGCCCACCGTAAACCCCATGGCTTCGTCAATCGTATCAGTCTGCGATGAAACAAAAATTACCGGAATCGTCATGGATACCTGATTTGATTTAAGGAGCCTGCATGTTTCGAAGCCATCGAGTTCTGGCATGATGACATCAAGTAAAATCAGGTCTGGTAACGGATAGGTTTGCGCGATCGATAAGGCCCTTCTGCCGCTCTTTGCCACCATTATGTTGTAATCCTGCGACAGAATGTTAGACATAATTTCAAGATTGCCGGCAACATCGTCAACAATTAGAATCGTCTCTTTCTGTTCGAGTGTCATATTGTGGCGACCTCATTTCTCAATTTTTCTTCTATTGAAGCCAGTATCTGCAATGCCTGTTCAAACTCAAACTGACTGATCGTCTTTGCCAGGTCGTCAAATTCGACTACACAATCAGCCGGATAGACAAAACCAGCCGCAAGTTTTGCCAGACTCTGGCCCGCCTTCGGACTATTAGAGCGAAGTTCAACCTTCACTTCCTCAAGAACTTCAAGAGCCTGAACAAGAAGCATCGTTTTGGGCGGAGAAAAGTTGGCGCTTGGAAGCTTCAGGGCATCAATGGCGATTGCAAAATGCTGAAACGCTGTCTGAAAAATTTGAAACAGACGGTTGGATTCTTCCCAGTTTGAAGCGATCAGACTTTTTTCAAGAGCCACAGAAGCCTGACACAGATCAGTAATTGAAAGATTGCCCGCCAGACCTTTCATTGTATGAATACAGGTAATTGCCTTCTGCCTGTCTTTTGTGTATATGGCCTCCTTTATAGTTTCGAGCTCAACTTTCTGACTGGAGGGGAATTCCTTGAGAAGTCTCAGGTAGGTCTCTGCATTGCCCGCCACCCTTTCCAACCCCTCCTGAAAATTCACACCGGGGATGGCCATAAAAACCTTTGTCGTTTCACGTTTCTTATCGCTTGAAACTTCACTCATGGGCAAGCCTGACTTGACCCAGTGATAAAGGGTTCTAAAAAAAACAACCGGGATAATGGGCTTGGAAACATGATCATTCATACCTGCCGCAACAACCTTGTCGCGCTCTTCTGCCATAGCATGAGCAGTCATTGCGATAATTGGTATTTTAGACCACCTGGGCAGTCGTCGAATTCTCCGGGTGGCTTCATAACCATCCATTTCAGGCATCTGAATGTCCATAAGAATGGCATCGATGAGCTGGTCTTCGGGCTCCTTCATCAAAAATTCAACGGCTTCGCTGCCATTGTTAGCCAGATGCACCTTTATACCAACGCTTACCAGAAGTTCTGTGGCAATCTGCTGATTCATTAAATTGTCTTCGACCAGAAGAATATTGAGCCCGGCAAATTGCTGATTTTCGAATGAGCAGAGAGCAGCTTCCTTCTCAAGGTTTGCCAATGGGGCAAAGATATTAACGACAGCATTGACCAGTGCCGAAGGAGTGAGCGGGCTGAAAATAAATTCAGCGACATTAAAGCTGGCAGCCTTTTCTCGCAAACCTTCTTCAAGTGGGGTAGTGACAAGAATGAACTTTGCAGCGTTTTTATCGCCACAAATCTCTTGAAATCGCAGAAAAAGAGTCAGAACGTCCCCCTCGATTCCCTGGCTGTCGACCAGAATAAGGTCATACGGACGTGTCTTATCATTTGATTCAACGGCAACAATTGCCTCCAGAGCCGACTCAACCACATCAATCGAGAATGGTGTTCGTGTAGAGAAATTTCGAAACCAGACCTGCATAGACGGATGATTTTCAAGAACAAGAATTCTCAAGCCTCGTAGCGTGGTCGGAAAAATATCCTGGGACTTTGTTTGCTGATTAACCTCGAAAACGGTCGAAAAATGCACTGTGGTGCCTTTGCCAAGTTCACTGTCTATATTTATTTTGCCGCCCATCATTTCAACGAGGCACTTGCTTATTGTAAGACCAAGACCTGTGCCCCCAAATTTTCTGGTGGTTGACAGATCAGCCTGGGTAAATGGGCGAAAAAGCCCTGCCACCTGTTCTGGGGTCATGCCGATGCCCGTATCGCGAACAAGAAATTCAAGATCGACGGTATTGTCGTTGACCGGTTTGTGAACCAGACCTAATTCAATTTCACCATGCATGGTAAACTTGATGGCATTGCTGACCAGGTTTGTAAGTACCTGTGCAAGACGTAGCGGGTCACCAATCAATGGGTCGGGCACATCAAGTGGGATGTTGATAATTATCTTCAGCTTTTTTTCGACCGTCAGAGGCTCAACGATGGTAATGAGGTTTGAAATAACATCTTCGAGATGAAACTCGATCGATTCCATCTTGAGCTTGCCCGCCTCAATTTTTGAGAAGTCAAGAATGTCATTGATGATACCAAGCAGATTGAGCCCGGAAAGATGAATCTTGCCAAGATAATCAGTCTGCTTGGGGTCAAGAGCAGTTTTTAAGGCAAGGCCGGCAAACCCGATAATTGCGCTCAAGGGCGTTCGTATCTCGTGACTGACGTTGGCAACGAAGTCGCTTTTAGCACGACTGGCATGCTCTGCTATCTGCCTTGCTTCCTTCAACTCGGCATTGCTCTCCTGCAATACCCGATCGAGACGTTTGCTCTCGGTTATATCGCGGGCTGAGGCGATCACACCCTGCAATCTCCGGTCGCGGTCATAGAATGTTGTGGCGTTAAACGAAACTACGGTATCGATACCGTTTCTGCCGTGGGCCGTAAGCTCGTAGTTGGTAATTTTGTTTTTGCTCAAAACCAGCTTAATGCTCATTTCGGCTCTATCAGGGTCGGTAAAATAATTCTTGAATGATGCCCCGATCAACTCATCACGAGTACAACCGGTGAGTGTACCCATCTGTTTATTTGCATCGGTAATGATTCCAGCAAGATCGGTTGTAATCAAAGCGTCAACGTTAGATTCAAAAAGAGAGCGTGTGTAAAACTGATTATCGCGCAGTCTTTGCGACAACATTTTCTGGTCGGCTTCAATTTGTTTGCGCGCCGTGTTATCAGTGCCGATCAACAGATAGCCGATAATCGCTCCTTGAGGGTCACGCAGCGCCGTTACCGAAACAACTGCCGGAAAGCGGCTGCCATCTTTGCGAATGTAGGTTAGCTCATAAATATCCTCAATACCACGCGAGGC
>JAQUZA010000101.1 GCA_028691595.1 Candidatus Rifleibacteriota bacterium | reverse complement strand
GGGGCAAATGCTCTTTCTGCCATAATATCCGGGCGCTGGTTCAGGGTTTCGTAAAAAATTTTGATCGCCAGGTTTGACATCCCGAGCTCGTAGAGGTCAGGAAAAACAAGACAGGCGCGCAATTCAGGGTTTTGTTTGAGGGGGGCCTGGTTAACTTCGCCTCCAAGATAACGGGCCGGCTTTTCTATTTCCAATAGTTCCCAATGTGAGAGAGTTTCAATTATATTTTTCATTTTTTCCGGTTGGGGGTGTTCTGTTTGTTAAGTGTGAATACCAGATCAAGATCGCGCCCTGCAAATTCTGTGTCTGGCAGTACGGCAACTTCTGGCACTTCGAGTATAGTGGCAATTTCTTTTTGCAGGTCATCTAGCAGGCGACCTGCTTCATCCCTGGTCATGTTAAGGCGGTTGCCGAGCACGGCCATGCGCACTTTCTCAAGGGGAGAAAGCTTTTTTCGTGATGGAACGGCGTTGCGCAGAAGTCTCAAATTACTTGTCCAATAGTTTTTCTTCGGCCAGCTTGGCCTTGCGGGAAGCGTATGTATTGGTCGGATCAATTGAAAGCGCGGCGTTGTAAGAGGCCAGGGCCGAGGCGTATTCATGGCGTGTGGCGTAAATATCGCCAAGATTTATGAAGGCATCAACGTGATTTGGCATCAGTTCAGTGCTTCGCTTGTAGTTGAGGATTGCATGATCGAGCAGACCACGGCGGTGGTAAGCTACGCCCAGCTGATAATGAACTTTACCGTTTTTGTCGTCGATTCTTGATGCAGCTTCGAATTCTTTGAGAGAGGCATCGAGTTGACCTTCAAGCAGATAAAGCTCGCCAAGGGCTATCAGCACTCTGACGTCACCCTTGTCTTTGTTCTGATAGGCACGAAAATGTCTGATTGCATCTTTGTTCTGCCCTTTCTTCTGGGCTATGCGACCAAGGGCAAACCTCGCCTTAAGATGAAAAGGCTCATAGCGTATACAGATGTTCAGGAGCTGGACAGCGTCTTCTTCTCTGCTCATATCGAGCATGAAAATCGCCAGGTTGTAATAAGTTTCGGCGTAATTGGGGGCCAGTTCGAGGGTGCGCTTCCAATACCTGATTGCGTCGTCGACTCTTCCCTGTTTGTAGTAGGCCAGGCCAAGGTTGTGGTGGGCATCGACAAAAAGCGGCTCCATTTTAAGCGTTCTGAGCAGGTGCTTTTCTGCGGTATCGATCTTGCCGTATTGGCCGGCAAGGGTTCCATACATGTATTCGTCGAGAACCTTTTCTGAGACTTCTCGCTTAAAGCGCCCGGTGACGACTTTTGCTTTTGGAATAAGCTCTGAGAGAGGTATTTTCTTGATGGATTCAGATAGTTTGACGCTTTGCTTGCTTCGGCGTTGTGTCTTTTTGCCGCAGCCGGTCTGAAAACTGACGATCGTCAGAGCCAGCAGAATGCTGACGAAAAGCCTGAAATGGCGGGTGTTCAATGTTTCGCTCCTGATTCAATATGTGCCTTGTTTCTGCTATTTTATCACAGTGTCTGTCGCTTGCCAAGGCACGATGGTTGCCTGCTTTTGCCGTTTTATGTGCACAACTCTATGGTTGCCGGTGTCGAGCAGGAAAATTTTTTCTTCGCAGACGGCAATATCAGAAGGCTTGCGAAATACAGAGTCATCGGAAGCCCTGTCGATAAAAGCAACTCTGATGCCCTTTGGCGTGTATAATCCCAATTCATCAGTTGTGTCGTCGCAGACCAGGATCAGGCCATCAGGATCTATCGCGACACCGGTGGGAGTCTTCAGGTGGTCACGCATCTCGGTTATGAATGAACCAAGCCGGTCAAAAACGGCAATGCGCCCTTTTCCACGATCGGCGATATAAATCTCACCTTGAATGTTAACATCTATCTGGGTTGGGTCTTTCAGTTGCAGGGTGCTGAAGCCAAAACCACCGAGCTCAAAAAGACGGTCGCCGGTTGAAGATATTTTGATTACCCGGTCGGCTCGACCATCCACCAGCCAGATATTGTTTTCAGAATCGACCTTTATGCCACGGGGCCGGTCGAGCTGGTTACGACGGTCGTTGTCTTTTGGAAAAAGATTGCCCCGATAGCTGCGATATGAGTCAAAAATGCAGACCCGGCGATTATTCTGGTCCGAAATATAGAAGTTCGAAAAGCCCCCTGTGGCGACATCGTAGGGGTCATCAAGGCTGTCTTCACGCTCCTCGCTTCGGTCCCCAAAAGAAATTCCAAACCCACCGTGCACCGCAACCTGGCGACCATTCTCTGAGAGTCTGATTACCCGGTCGTTTCCTGTGTCGGCCACAAAAATTTCTTTTCTAATTTTATCGTAGTCGATTCCGGTGGGGTTATTGAACTGGCGTTCACCGTTGCCTCGACTTCCGGTTTCACCCTCAGGCTGCATCAGAACGTTGAAGAGCTCGACGAAGCCTGAGTGACCGGTGACTTTGCCTGCGGGCAGCGAAATCCTGTAGGTTCCCTTTTTCATCTGCCCCGGGCCCCAAAGCCGTTCAACCTGTTTTCGCCCCTGAACAGTTGATAAAATTGAAACACAGCCGTCTTCGGGAAGATTGAAGCGAAATTCGGCGCTGTCAGAGGCAATTGTAAGCTTGACCCACATTCGGTTCTCGAGAGGTTGAGCCGTTGCATTAACTGCGAAACACATCAGGAAGAGCACCAGAAAAATTGGTAATACCGGCTTGCTTATTCTCATGGGGTTTGAACCTGGTGAAAAATCTCGTTAAGAAGCTCAAGAGCTTCAAGATTACGAGGCCCTGGTCTTACAAAAAGGTCCTGGTCAAGAGAGAAGACCAGATTGTTTTTTACCGCCTTGAGAGAAGCCCAGCCCGCACGGTTTTTAATATTCTTAAGATTGGGTAGAGGGTATGCCACAAATATTACGTCAGGATTTGCATTGATTACCGACTCAGAATTGACGAGCGGAAAATCTGTCTGGTCCTTGCAGATGTTAATGCCACCTGAACGACTGATCAGTTCGCCAATAAAACTGCTTTGCCCCGCGGCCTGCATCGGGGTGTCCCATATTTCAAAATACACGAGCAGCCCCTTTTCCGGTTTTTTCAGGTCAAGCTTACGAAGCCTTGAATTCCATGCTTCAGAAAAAAGAATACCTTTGCCCGGGTCTTTGAGAAGCTTCGCCAGTTCACAGGCAACAACCGGAAGATGCTCAAGGCGTGTGGTCGAAAAATTAGCGTAGTTCAGCCCGAGTTGCTGGAAAAGCGGCTCATATTTCTTATGCATGCTGTTTGCATCTACAAGCAAAGTTGGTTGTAAGGCAACAAGCTTTTCTATGCTGAGTTCGAGTCCGCCGATTTTTTCTATTTTCCCGGTGGCTGGCGGAAAGTTGCAGAAATCGGATACTCCAACGATCTGGTCGCCGAAACCCAGTTCAAAAAGAAGTTCGGTCTGTGATGGCACAAGGGAAATTATCCGGTTTGCCCCTGCCTGAACAGGTAGAATCATAGCCAGTGTCAGAAAAAGTATGAGAATCGACCTGCAGATATTTCGTGTAATCAATTTTTTTCTGCCTTTCTTCGCTTTTGATAAAACTGGTGTCGAAAACGATTGTGTTCATTTAGTGATTTTGAAAACTTGTGACCCCTGTTACCGTCAGAAACAAAGAATAAAAAATCAGAATCTGCCGGGCTGGCTACCGCTGCCAGAGCTGAAGTGCCGAAGTTTGCTATCGGTGTCGGGGGCAGGCCGGGGTAGAGGTAGGTATTGAAGGGTGAGTCTACTTTAAGATCTTCAAACAATAGCCTGGTTTTGTGAGACCCGAGGGCGTAGAGAACTGTGGCACAGGATTCGAGTTTTATCTGTTTTGCCAGTCGATTATAAAAAACCGATGCGATCAGGTTGCGTTCCTGAGGCAGTGCTGACTCTTCTTCAACGATGGAAGCAAGTATGCAGCCTTGATACTGCGATAATCCCCCGGGAAGCGGTGAGGTGAAGATCCTGTCGATCTGATGCTTCATGAGGCGAAGCATTCTCTCTGCAACTCTGTAGGCTTGAGTGGGCCGGTTAAAATAGTAGGTATCTGGAAACACAAGCCCTTCTGCCGCAGGTATAAGATCCCAGTTGGAGAAGACTTTTCCGAGGAGTATCGGGTCTGAAACAGCCTCTATGAATTTAACTGCTTCGCAGATGCCTGCTTCTTCAAGTATTGCAGCGACCTGTTTTATGGTCAGGCCTTCGGGAATAGTGACGGGAACAGTTTGCAGACTGCCGCGCAGCAGTTTGAAGATAACTTCATTCAGGGATTCGTCGCCAGCAAAACTATACTGGCCAGGTTTTAAACGTTGGTCAACGGCAAGGAATCTAATGTAAAGTCTGAAAAGCAGGGCGCTGCGCACCACGTTTTTCTGCTTTAACAGGGTTGCAATCTGGCGGGTATTGGTGCCGGGCTCAATTAAAAGTTCTGTCTTCTGGCCTGAACCGGCTGATTGCGCCATTTCTTCAACCCACAGGTAGGCCCCTGATACAAAACCTGCAGCCCCCAGAAAAGCAAAAAACACCACGAGAATCAATAATTTCAGGATTTTCACGGTGTTTCTCGAAAAGGCTTATTCAGGTTTTTTCTTGAAGTTCAAAATCGTGTTGCGGCTGTTGTCGAGCACATATATCTCGTCAGAGGACTTGGCAATTACCCCGGTTGGATAGAGGAAGCTGCCTGGTTGATTGCCGAAATCGCCGATTTTTGAGATGAATTTGCCGCTCGAAGAAAGAATAACTACGGGTACTTCACCAAGATCAAGTATATAAAGGTTGCCATCTTTGTCTATGTGCATGCCTGACGGCCCCTTCATTTCTTCGTATTCGCCCTTATCTTTGAATTCAGCAACAAAATGACCTTCAATATTCATTTTTACGATACGTTTGCCGCCAAAGTCAGAAACATAAATATGATTTTCGTGGATAAGTATGGAAGTTGGGAAAACCAGAGCAGCTTTGCCGGAACCGCCAATGGTGGCCAGATAATTACCGCTCGAGTCAAACTTGTAAATTTCAGGAAGATTGGACATGATGACATAAGCATCGCCAGTTCTGTCGATGGCTACATCCATGGGGTATTTCATTTTGCTGGTGGCTTTGAGGTTCGCAGTGCCGTCGGCACCGAAACGGACAATCTTGTTGCCGCGCTGGTCACACACCCAGATGTCGTTGGTCAGATGGTTTACGCCAATTCCCGCGATACTTTGCAACTTGTAGCCTTCCCGGCCGGATTCTCCGGCAACCAATATTGAGTTGCCGTCGGTAGAAAGCACCTGAACGCGGGTATTTCCTGCGTCGGCCAATACCAGATTGCCTTCGCGGGTAATGTCGAGGTCTGTGGCGCTCAGAAATTCTCCACGGTTTGACCCAGACTTGCCAAATTCTTTGTCATACTGAAATTTGTCAGGAACACAGCCGGTAGCCAGAACTACCGAAATCAGCAATAGCATTGCAGTTTTCTTGTTGAACATAGAAGCCCCAAAGTATCCTTGTTTGTAGCTAAGGATATGATAATGCAAAAAGAAATGTTTTGCAAAATATTTCTCAGGTGGTATAATATTATTAGACGATATGAAAAATAAAAAAGCTGGGTTTACGCTGATTGAATTGATGATTGTAATTGCCATTATTGGCATTCTTGCGGCAATAGCATTGCCGCACTTCAGTCGTATTCGCGAGCGTGCTCGCGAGAGCAAATGTTTTGAGTATTCTTCTTTGCTCAGTAGAACTGCCGAATTGTACAACATCGAAAATAAGCAGTACCCCGAAACTGTTGAGCAATTGGCACCTTCCTTAAGCAATCAGAGGCTTCCGTTGTGTCCTTCCCAGGGTCGCTATGAGTGGGTCAAAGGCACAGAAGAAGGCCTTCCAAACGGTAAAAAAGTTTTGTGTACTGTTCATGGGTGTGCAAACGATACCTGGGGCGGTTGATTCGCATTTAAGATTGTCATTGAAGTAATCGAGGCGGCCATTGGCCGCCTCGATTTTTTTATACGCAGATACAGGTGAACTTCAAAATTGCATCTTAATTCTGAATTAAGCCTTCTAGTCGTTGTAGAGGCATCGACATGTCGATGTGGCCCTCTTCGCCTGCGGGCTCACTGCCATTGATCAAAAATTTGACTCTGGCCCTGGGGTCAAGTTCGGTAAGTGAGTTTACCAGTGAATAAACAGCAAGAATTTCTTCTGTCGGGCCAAGCTTTGCTATTTCTGCAAATTCCTTGCT
The DNA here is from genome assembly GCA_028691595.1 of Candidatus Rifleibacteriota bacterium. Lineage (GTDB taxonomy): Bacteria > Muiribacteriota > Ozemobacteria > Ozemobacterales > Ozemobacteraceae > Rifleibacterium. The sequence goes on along the minus strand of JAQUZA010000101.1, from coordinate 3,337 downwards.
CATATCGACAATGAACATGCCTGCGTCAAAAAATAGCCCTCGCAGTTTTGCATTATCTGGAAGCAATTGATACATGGTTCCGGTGACCGGTCCTTCGAGAAGGGTTTCGATAATCTGCTTTGCCTGAGCGGTTAGCATGTTTCTTTTTCGAACCCGGCGTAACTCAGAGGTAAGAAAATCTTTTCCCTTTGCTCCGAAATAGATCCGCAGATCCTGGGCTTCGTCCTGAGGTATAAATTCATTCGCGGCAGCCATATCGTCATTAATCGCTGACGTTGATGTTTCAACCGTCGCTTTTTCAGTTGTCTCGCCCTTGTTGGCGGTAATTTCCGGCAGAATTTTTCTCACAAAGAGAAAATACCCTGAAACTATCAGCCCGACAATGATAAAGCCCATAAGAACGAAAAGAACCTTTTCCTGATTGTGCCTTGATGGTTTTCTGGTCGCCATTTCTATCCCCCCGGGATAAACCCGCTATTTAATGACAATGCCGTTAAAGAAGTCTACAACGGCATTGGCGATTGAATTTGCAATTGCCTGATGATACTTTTCGCTGATCAGATTTTTGCCTTCAGTTACGTCTGACAGAACGCCAACTTCAACGAGAACGGCCGGGTTCATGATGAACTTCAGGGGAAGCAGAGGTAGAGCCTTGACACCGCGGCTTTCAACTTTAAGGTGCTGAACAAGTCTTTCGTTCACTTTCTTCGCCATAAACATTGCCAGGTCAAAGCGGGTAGTACGAGCCCATTCGTTAAATGCGGCATCGTGCTGTGCTCCCTGGGCATTCTTGTCGACGTAGCAACCTTCATGCGAGAAGTAAAAGCAGGCAATGCCGGACTTCGTCTTGTCTGCTGACCCGCCGGTATGAATCGAAATGTAAAGATCGCCTCCGTGACGGTTGGCGAAACTTACCCTCTGAGAGTGAGGCATATCGACATCGGCCGTACGGGTAAGAACTGCTTTGAAGCCTGTTTCTTCGAGCCTGGTTTTAAGCTTCTGCGCAATCTGCAGATTGAGCTGTTTTTCATCAGGTCGCCCGGCGAAGATGTACCCGCGGTCGTTACCACCGTGCCCGGGGTCGATGACAATTGTTCTGCCGGCAAATGACGTGTCGTTGAGTGTGGCAGCCGGAACTTCGATATTGATTTCGGGTGCAGTTTCCGGTTTAGGAGCAACAGATTCTTTTGCAGGTGCCTGCAAAGGGGCAGATATTGTGGCTGGTTGCGATGCCAGTTGGGTTGTAGCTGTGGCAACAGCCTCCAGTCCTTCGGGGCTTGGAAGAACGACAATCATGCGAAACGGTGATGAGACGGTTTCGATGGTCGGGGCCTTATCTTTTTGTGGCAGTGAAAAGTTGAGAATAAGGCCTTTTCTGTCAGCGCCACTGTTGATATCTAGCCTTGAAACGTCACGGCCCGCAGGGTTAGTCCGTTTGGTTGGAATCAAATTTCTGCACCCGGCAATTGTCAGTCTGAATGTTCCATCTTTAAATTCACTGCGATAAGTGACCGGGGAGCTGAATTCAAGAACCACCCTGGTGTGGTCTTCTCTTATACTGTGCCTTAGCGCAATCAGAACCGATTCAGATGAATCAGCCCCGGCAACGTCGGGCGACGGGTTTAAAACTGGATTTTGCGCAGCTGGTGCCGGTGTTTGTGCTATGGGCACCATTATCGCCGGGGGAGCAACCGGGAGTTGAGCGGTGTTTTGAGGCTGCTTAGGCGGCGCGAGTGGAACAAAACTGGTTGCTCCCTGAAACAGTTTGTTCATGGCTGCTGCCGGTACCATAATCTGGCCATCCTGGATTCTTGGCGGGGCCGGCAATTCAACCTCTTTGTCATCGACAATGGCTGTGTTGCTGTCAAGGCGTAACTTGACTGATTTAAGGCCCTTGCGCATCACCAGAATCTTTTGTATCGGGAACCATTGGTGTGCGATACCCTGCGATTCAGCAAAGCTTCTTGCGCTTATATAGCCTTCCTGAGCGACCGAAGAGACTGAAAAACAGATAGCAAAAAAAAGGATAGCGACTGCTTTCAGCTTTTGGCTAATCATATTCGACATCAGTAGCGCCCTCCAAGTTCTCTTTCCATATCACGCTTTGCATCTTTCTGAGCAATTGAATCGCGCTTGTCATATTTGGTTTTGCCTTTGACCAGCGCAATCTCAAGCTTGACTTTGCCGTTTTTGAAATAGACAAGCAGTGGAACTATTGTCATTCCGGAAGTTCTTACCTTGTAGCCCCACTTGATTATTTCCTTTTTGTGGGCAAGCAGGCGCCGTTTTCTCTCTGGCTCATGGTCGAGCCTGTTCGAAAAAGAGTTTGAACCGATATGCATGTCATAGAGCCATAACTGGCCGTCGAGTTCTTCGGCATATGAATCTTTAAGATTGACTCTGCCCTCACGGCAAGGCCTAAGCTCAGAGCCTGCCAGCGCAATTCCCACCTCAATTTTTTCGATAATGAAATAATCATGGTGAGCCTTACGATTGGCGGCAATCACCTTGACCCCGTCAGCGGAATGTTTTTTTGAATTCAATCAGGTCACCTGCTTTCACGCCCGGGCCATATTCTCGTCTTATCAATGCCCAGCTTGTGTTTTTATAAACTTTAGTCAGAAGTAAATCGGCCGAAGGCTTGTCAGGGGCTCTTCCAAGCGATTTTCCCGTGTCGGGGTCATGGAGAGGTTCGCCGGCCTTGAAGGCACGCATGCTTAGACTGTATTCATCAGAAAGGCTCAGGCCTTCTTCCATGCCGAGGTTGATAATTACCTGGCCGTTGGCTCTTTTGACAACTTTTCCGGGAGCCGTCGCTTCAGGTTTTGACTTCTGTTTGAAATACCCGGCAAGAATGGCAAAGCGCGGTTCCTCAGCAAAGCGCATTCTCTGTTCAATTATCAGAGGGGCGGCAACGTAATCCATGCCGCATTTCAGCATTCTGTCAATTCCCTCCTGAAAATCATCAAAGCTTACATCTCGTTTGCTGAGCAGGTCACGGTAAAATTTTACACTTGCCTGTTGCTCGCCTTTGTCCCAGAGAATTCGTGCCAGCTGCAGAAGATACTTATGATTGCCGGGGTATAGATTTACTGCCAGCCTGATCTCGACCTCAGCTCCATCCCAGTGCCCATTATCAAGAAGATTTATGCCGCGTTCAAAAGCGTCTCTGGCTTCTTTTGTTTTTTGCGAGACTCGCAGCATCTGCGGATACGACGGATACTCGTTATTTTGAATAGAAAGCGCAATGCGTCGGTCTTTTATAAGTTTGTTGAGCCGCTCTACTTCTTCCCAGTGAAAAATTGCATCTTCAAGTCTGCCCATTTCATGATATAGC
>JAQUZA010000100.1 GCA_028691595.1 Candidatus Rifleibacteriota bacterium | reverse complement strand
ATGTGCGCTTCAAGTTTGGCAACAATCGCAGTGAAATCGGTATAAATGGTCTCAGCCTGGGCGGAGTGTATCGCTATAAGAGCACCAGATATTTTGCTGAGCTAAGTCGCATTGATTTTGATGCTGATCTGGCTACCGATTTTAATCTTATTACCCTGAACCCTCTGTTTCTCTTCGGAACGAACCGGGTCGCCTACCGTATCGATTACCGCCCCGACGACCCATGGGCTTTAAGACTTGGCGGCCAGCGCTTTTATCGTGGTATCGACTATTTTGCCCAGTATTCTTACGCTTCATTCTCAGGGGTTTCAACCACCTGGAGCAGCAAAGACTACAGCATGTTTGCCAAATCCGAGACCGATGTTACCGTCAGCGATGCCAGTGTGGAATTGCATCGTCTGGCGCTCTGTCTCAGCCGGCCTGACCGTGCCGGGCGCTGGCAGGCGAAGCTCAATCTGCTGGTGCCGGTTGGCGAAATTAATGAACGCAAAGAAGCAATTCCATCTGTTCCAGGCCCGACTCCGCCACCGCAGCCGACGAAATTGAAGCCCGAAGAATCGATTCGTGGGGGCTGGCAGGTAGTAATCGCCCGTGAATTCGATCTGTGAACAACCGCTCTCAATTCGTAGTCGTTTAAAACAGGGCATGAGCATTTATTGAAAATGACTACTGCAAATGAGCTTTTGTTAAGGAAGCTTGTTATTCATTTATATAAGGGGATGTATATTCGTTATGGGGTTTAAAGAAAAATTAACCGCCAGATTTTTGACCGCTTCGCAGAATGTTGCGAAATCACGCGTTGCTTTGCTTTCTGTCATGCTTCTTTTGCCACTTGTTTTGGGAATTCTCGGCTGCTGGAACGGAGGCGGCAGTGAAAACCCGGTCGGCCCGGTTTCGCCTGTTGCGACCGGGTTTGACAATAGTGCCGCCGGTGTGGCACAGAGCGTTTCTTTCAGGATCATCCTGCCTGATCAGGCGTCTAACAGCGCAATCCCGGCGGCTTCGTTACTGTCTTCGATTCGGGCATCGAGTGTCGCTTCACCTTCAGTTACTTTCAAACTGGTTCTGGTCAATGTCGGGGCGACTACCAACCGGACATCGACCCTTGTGAAGACGGTGCCAGTAAGCGCCAGCGGCACTGCTGAATGTTCTTTTACGGGCGTTCCTGCGCTGACTTGTGTGAGTGACATCCATATCGAAGGCGGGAGTATCGGCTCTTATACTGATTTCCAGGGTGCTCTCGACCTCTCTTCAGGAACGGCCAATTTAATCGAACTTGCACCAAAGAATACCCGGGTCGTTCAGGAAGTTTCTGCTGAAGTCATCAACCGGCTGGTGGCGAGTGACACAGCTTTTTTGAAGCTTTTGCCACGTCTGTCTGAAAAAGTTCGCACTGTGCTGAATGGCCTCGATTTCACCAGTGATGCCGTTTATGAAAATGCCGTTGCTGCTTACCTTGCCTGGCACGGAAGATATCTCAGCCCTTTGTCTCTCGAAACAGCCGGTTCGTTTCAGCCATTCAGCATGGTGACACTCATCGGTGGCGCGGTCCCAGACGGCTTAACTGATCTGACTGGTTTACTCGGCTCTAAACCAGTTTCGGTAGATGTTCTGGCCGGAGGTCGCCTCCGCTTTCTGATGCCATACCTGCCAACTGGAAAGCAAACCTTCGAAGTTTTTTTCAATGGGGCGACCCAGACTCTTCCCATTGAGGTATTTCTACCTGCCGATCTTCCGGCACCTGCGAGTGTGACCCAGGATCTGCTGGCTGGTCTCGAAACAGAAGTATCGGTTGGGAACCTTGCAAGCTTTCCGGTGACGGCACGGCAGCTCATCGATGAATTCAAAGAAAAACTTGCTGTCCTTTCCGAATCTGAAAAAAGCGAAATTGCCCTGTTTTTGAGCCAGCTGCCCGGATATTCACAAATGGTTACACCCGATTCTTCTATCCGCGGTATGGCCATCATTACACAGCAATATTATACAAGTGGAGGGGATCTGGTATTAGTGCGGGCTGAGGTCGAAGAGACGAGCCGGGAGATTACCAGGCTGCAGGCTGTAATGGCCAAGACACAGACAGCGTATCTCCTCGATTCGGCAACCAGCGAAAAATTGAAAAGCGCCATTCTTGCCTCTGTTAAGCCTGTACAGCTTTCCCTTTATCAAAAACTCCGAAATCTCATAGCGGGGCGTTTGCGGGAATATTTCAATGAGAAAGGGCGTGAAGCCGGCCTTGTAAGAAGCTCGACCATCGGGGTTCGCGGAAACCGCGTGTCTGCTTCTACTGTGCCGTTCGGGTTCGAGTCAGGCATCGAATACGTCGCGACCTATTCACTTGCCTGTCAGAACGTGACTATGGACGATTTGAACCTGACTGACCTGGGGATCCTTCTGCCGCAATGGCTGGGCCAGGTAAATTCCCTTCGCGGTTCACTTCTTGAATTTTTGTCGGAACAGGCTCTCCCACCGGCTATCGATATTACAGATATCGTTTCAAACGAAGTGAAGGCCTTCACCGCCCCGATCGAGCCAACACGGATTTCTGCGACTGTAACTTCAAATTCAAAAGTCCAGGTTCGCGCCAGCGCGGCCGGCCAGATGGTATCATTCGTTTTTATCACGTCAGAATCGACCCCACAGGACTTTACCTATGATGTTGCCTACCAGACTCCCGAAGGATTCCGCAGCGTCATTTCCGAGGCCGGCCGGGTTACTAAAATGCCGCCCGCTGCCCCGACAAACCTTAAAGCCATTGCCGGCGATAAACAGGTAACATTGAACTGGGATCCGGTCACCGGTGCAACCGCCTATCGGGTATACTGGCAGAACAGCGCAGGTGTAGATACTGCCACAGCAAATAAAGTCGATGCTTCAGGACCCTCTTATACCCTGACCGGCCTGATAAACGATACGAACTACTATCTGGTGGTGACCGCCATGGATGCTGGAGGCGCCGAGTTAGCCAAGTCTGCAGAAATATCGGCGATTCCAATAGCTTCTCTGCTCAAGATGGTAGATGTTCCGGCCGGCACCTTTCAGCGCGATGCTGACCCGGCAAATACCTCCTATGTTTCGGCTTTCAAAATGAGCCAGTGTGAGATCACCCGAGCCCAATTTAAGACAGTCATGGGTAATGACCCTAGTTACACAGTTTATTCTAGCGGAATTACCGACCCGGTGCAATGTGTTAACTGGTATCATGCGATTGCCTTCTGTAACAAACTCAGTATTGCCGAAGGGCTGGTTCCCGCTTATACCGTAGCAGGTGTTAACTTTTCGACGCTTGCCTATGCAGCAATACCTACGGAAGCAGATGTCGCATGGAATGCAGCTGTTTGCAACTGTTCGACGAACGGTTACCGCTTGCCAACCGAAATGGAATGGATGTGGGCGGCGATTGGCGCCGATCAAGACAGTCAGATCGGTGCAATGAGCGGCGGTGTCAATGTGACCGGCTACGCCAAAACTTTCGCCGGTTACAACGGCAGCAATTCACTCGACGCCTATGCTTGGTATTCGATGAATTCAATGGGCAAAATGCACCCGGCCGGCACTAAACTGGCGAATGAACTCGGCCTGTATGACATGAGCGGCAACGTTTGGGAATGGTGCTGGGACTGGTATGGCAGTTACCCCGCGAATTCTAACTCCGACTATCGCGGTGCTGTAACTGGCTCAGAGCGTGTGGTGCGTGGTGGCCGCTTCGATTTTTCTGCTGACGACGCTGTTGTGGCCTACCGTTGCGTCGACTACCCATACAGCCAACTCAACCTCATCGGGTTTCGCGTGGTTCGGCCCTGAGTTCCTGCAGAATGCAACACCCATCATTCCCGGCTTCGGCCTCTGGTCGAACCGGGGCGGCAGGCGTGCGGGGAGCGGGTTGCGTGAAGGCGTCAAGCCGTAACGCTTCCCGCTCACAGCGCGACTGCCGCCGGGCACCAAGCCTGAACTAACGGGATGACGGCAATTCTTTGGCCCGGTGCGCTCCGAATCAGCTGATGACAAAGAGCTTTACGCAGCTCGACGTTCATGGCGACCCAGCGGTCATGAACCAGGTAGTATTTTCTTGAAAACTTATTTACCGAAAAAATATACAGGCCAGCAGTTTGAAAGGTAAAACATGGCGTTTCTGACACAATTCGCATCGTCAACGTCGAAAAACGCCTGATCGACGGCGAGCGCGGCACCGGCTGACCGATACGGTTTTTCTAATCCGGCTTCGCTCAGGTCGGTGACTTTTTGAATTCTGGTGTCGGCCAGAATCGATTACCGCGAAATATTATCTGTGAAAATCTGCGTCATCGAAAGGCAAAGAGTTGATTTCGTCCTCCAGCTTTTTAAGATCGGCTATGAGTGTCTCAAAAGCAGGCGGGGCTACAAAGAACATTTCCTGCATTTTTATATAATCAGTTTTAAGTTCTTGAAGTTTTGCAGGCGAGGGAAGGAGTTTCAGTGTGCCGGGCCTGGCCAGATCATAGCGGGCCGCCGGGCTTCGGTAGAATTTGCTTTTAAATTCAGCAACATCTCTCAGTAATTCAAGGTTGCTCAAGGCACTTTGTTTTACTGCGGAATTTGCCATCTGGCCGAGGTCGTAGAAATGCCTTGAATAGCGAGGCAAAATCGATTTCGTTTCATCGGCGAACGCGACCTGATGAAGGATTGTCGCTTTTTCCCAGAAAGTTCGTTCGGCGGTAATCGCCATAACCTTAAACCATGGCTGCTCGAAGATATCAGGATAGTGCTCCCCTGCGTAAGATGAAATACTGACTTCATTTTTGGGGATTCGTGACGCCCTCGGACCTATTTCCAGTTTTATATAATCAAGAAAATAGTCATGAACAAACAATGCCGGATACCGGACAAGTATCACATTTCCATCGCGCGGATCAATTTTAAGCTCAAGATCCGGCAGAAGGGTTTTTAATTGCGGTAAAATACGGGCATGAATGAAATCTCCTGATAAGTCATCGATCTGCTGATTGAATTTATCCTGCTGCGTTGCACTGCGGTTCTGCCATGCAAGCTTGTCGGTGATGCCAAGTTGTCTCCAGTCGAGAATTAAATCGATGTCTTCAGAAAACCTTTTTATCAGACCGTAACATTTGGAAAGGCTTGTTCCACCCTTAAAAAGAAAGGTGTCGCGCATTGCCTTGTCAGCAAAAATTTCTTTTAAAACCAGGCATGCCCAGAAGTCTTTTTCAATAACCGCGTCGACAACCCGCATTTTGCCAGCTGTAGCAGCAAATAGCTCCCTTCGGTGTTTTTCAGAAAGCCTTGCAACAGTTTTCATAAAAGCCTCAACGGCAGATTTTCTGTATCAGTTTATGGATCCAGGAAGTTACGCCACGGGTTTCCTTTAGGATTGCAGCATATTTTGAGGGATTAATGGCGTTTCTTATTATCTGCAGATTTTCACTACCGGGATTTTCTTTGCCCAATGCCCGCAACCCCTGCACAAGAAGGGTGCTTTCCAGATGTTTAAAACCGGTTTCTCTCATCATGCCTTTTTTGAACTGCAATTCTCTATTTTGAATCTCGTAAATCTTGCTTCTCCCGTTAGTGATATACACATAACGCGAGGGAACCTGCGTTGAAATACCAAGAATGTTCAGTGCGGTTTCGCCTGAAGGCTCTATCTGCCAGTTAAATTTTCGGGCAATGGCACTGGCAACCTGTTGAATATTTACCGGCAACGTCTCTTTTAACAAAGAACTTTCTTGTGGATAATAGTAAATGCCACGTATAGCCCGGCAGATGGTGCCTTTTTTTTCAAGTCGGTGCAATGACCAGTCTATGGTTGAGTGATCGCCAAGATCAGAAAAATCTGTCTTTGAAAACACCCAACCCCTGCCGTGTCCATAAATCCTTGAAACTATTTTATTTTCAAGACTTTGCATAATTAAAAACGCCTTAATTTTCAAAGGAATATGCGAAATTATTCTTGGAATAGTATAGATTGATTCTTTAACATTATTCAATATAATTTTTTCACATCATGCCTGCCGCCAGGCACAAAGCCTCGATATGCAAAAAATGACTGCGTTATAAAAATTAGTTTACGGCGTTTCTGACACAATTCGCATCGTAAACGTCGTAAACGCCTGAATGCCGGCGAACGCGGCGCCGGCTGTTTTCATGCGAGTCTTGTTCCTGCGACCCTTTTATCTGAATTTACCGCAGACAGGTTGCAGTCACGATAAAAATATGGCTTCTTTAAAGATTTGCCAGGTTAAAGCCTTTTTAAATCAGCATCGCTCAGGCCGGTGACTTTTTGAATCAGGGTGGCGGGCATGCCTTCGGCCTTGAGATTTCTGGCAATTTCGATCTTTTCTGCTTCTCTGCCTTCTTCGCGGCCGATGGCGCGGCCTTCTTTGATTGCGGCGCTGTGTTTGATTATTTCTTCGATGCGATCGCGTTCGCGGTCTTCCATGCGCAGGCGCATTGCCGCGTCGGCGTTGAGTTTTACATGTTCTTCAAGGGCCATGGCCAGTTCCTCCTCGTCAGGAAACACCGCAGTGCTCTTCAAACCTATTCTAGCATAAGCCTTTGAAAATTTCAGCAGGTGCAGCCACTTCTCGAACGGGGTCTGCAGTTTAAAGGGTTTTCGGTGCCGGTAGCGTTTCAAATCTACGCAGACTTGCTTCTATTTGGTAAATCAAATGAAAACCAGAAAAGGGAAAAATTTTTACTCGCTGTCCTGAAATTTTTTCGCTGCCACAAATCGATTTTTAAAATTTGTACGTATTTTACCGGACATACAGCTGCAAAAGGTTTGTGATAAGCTGCAACCGCAATTATGCTTTTGTGTTAAATCTGCTCATGGTTCATTTCGAAAAGGGGAACTGCATTCGTTATGGGGCTTAGAGAAAAATTTATCGCCAGATTTTTGCCGGCTTCGCAGAATGTTGCGAAATCACGCGTTACTTTGCTTTCTGTCATTCTTCTTTTGGCGCTTGTTTTTGGAATTCTCGGTTGCTGGAACGGAGGCGGCGGTGAAAACCCGGTCGGCCCGGTTTCGCCTGTTGCGACCGGGTTTGACAACAGTGCCGCCGGTGTGGCGCATAGTGTTTCTTTCAGGATCGTCCTGCCTGATCAGGCAGCCAATAATGCAATCCCGGCGGCTTCGTTACTGTCTTCGATTCGGGCATCTAGTGTCGCTTCACCCTTAGTTACCTTCAAATTAGTCCTTTTGAATGTTGGCAATGTCAATCAACCAACAGTTACTTTGGTTAAAACCGCTTCTGCTGATAGTTTTGGCGTTGCTGAAGTCAAATTTACCTCTGTTCCGGCTTTGCCATGTTTGGGCGATGTGTCTATCCAGGGCGGTAATATAAGTGGTTTTTACGAGTTTCATGGTTGTACCGACCTTGCTTCCGAAGAGGAAAACATAATTGAGATTAGTCCGAAGGGCTCAAGGTTACAGTCTGATATTCTCGCCGAATCAATTAATCAGATCACGTCTTCAACTGAATTGTTTTTAAAGGCCACAACAGGCTTGATTGAAAAACTTAAATCACTGATAGCAGGAATCGGCACCAACAATGCCATTGATTCAAACCAGGTTGTTGAAGCGTTTAAATCTGCGCCCTCCCCGCGTTTTATACGATCTTTCGATGGAAGGATTACAGACTCATCAACAAGATTGCAATGGCTTGAGGGAAAGGACTGTGCAATTACCTGGAATGAAGCACAAGAGTGGATAGAACAACTCGGCGATAATTGGCGTGCTCCGACAAGAGCAGAACTTGAGGGCATTTACATTGCGAACTCAAACCGTGTTGGAATAAAGTCGGCAGACGGTCTCGAGGGGCCTTATTATTTGCATCTTGACCCAGCATTCAAACTTGATAGTTCATACATGGTATGGTCATCTGAAGTTAAAGACTCAATAACAGCTTATGGTTTCTATTTCTACGACGGTCACATCGGTTGGCCTGGTCGTGATGATCCATACTGGTTTCACCGTGCATTTGCAGTTCGTACATTGCCAATCTCAACGGCTCTTACGGGTTTGGCCCTTGATCCCTCTGCTGTCTCGATAAGACAAGGAGAGACTTATAATCTCGCAAATGTGGCGGCAAAAGCTATTTATAGCGACAATTCCAGTGTGGCTGTAACTAATGTTGTCTGGTCTGGACAGGGTATTATTGGAACAACTTTTACTGCACCATTTTCTGACGGTTCATTAAGTTTGCTTTGCAGCTATACAGAAGCCGGTATAACCAAGAGCGCCGAATTTATTTTCACTGTGCAAATTAACACCAGTTCAGGGAATGAAAAAAGAGCAAAGCAATTTATTGCGGTGGATTGGCAGACAGGCATTGTTCTAATGGAAGATGGAGCTGTATGGGGAACCGGTTATAATACAAAGGGAATCTTGGGCGCTTATGAATACTACCCTCCGGCAGGGTTCAAAAGCGTAATGAGCTACAAAAAGTTTAAAAAAATCAATGGCCTGGAAAATATTACTCAGATTGCTGGTCATAACCAGGATTGCTTCATAGCATTGGATGGAAATGGGCGCGTTTGGGCATTGGGTAGCAACAAGCTTGGTGTTATGGGTTTGGGAACGACAGATTCAGAGGATCACCCAATCCCTTCCCAAATACCAGGCTTAAACGATATTGTCTATATTTCGTCGGAAGCTTCATTTCATCTGGCAGTAGACAAATATGGCTCAGTATTTAGATGGGGATATGATCATTATAGTAACAAGGCTGTGCCACCAACTGATCTTGGTGTTGCTGATGCAGTCAAGGCTTGCCATATCAATGGTAGTGAAATATTGTTCATAAAAAATGATGGCACAGTCTGGTCATGGTTTTCATCAGTTTCAGCTCGTGGTTCTTATTCTACCTGGGGCTATTTTGCTCCTCAGTTGATTTTGACCAGTAGTCAGTTGTTCAGTGATGGTTTTCCAACAGGTTCGTGTGCAAGACTACAACAGATAGAAGGTATTTCAGATGCTGTTGATTTAAGCATCGGGGATCCAGTTTCCAGCCCGACAAATTCAATTATTACCAGGAATGGGGAAGTTTTTCTTTTTCCAGTTACAAAAACTAATAAAATACCAGGCACACACCTTTTTGCCATAACTCCAACAGGAGAGGTTTCAAGAAGGATAATGAAAGTAACTGGGCAGTTTGTGTCGGTAGATATGGCAATTGATCAATGTGTTTATCTTGTTAACACTGCCGGGGAAACAATTTGTTTCAATCCTCTTGTAGATGAGCAGTTTGTAAAACCAGGTATTGGTCCATTCAAATTTGTTACACGTGCTTCCCGATTACAAGATGCCCAAATTGGGATCAAACAAGATGGATCTGTCTGGGTTTGGTCAGATGAAGGGGGCTATGGGTTTGGTCTTGGAATTGGTTTGCCAGATAGTTATGGTGGGAATGATGGGTATGCTGACTCAATTTTGCCAGCCATGCAGGTTGAGTTTTCTGATACTTATCAAGGTGATACGCAATAGTATCAATGATACTTTTGGGGTAATGGCAGTTGATGGTTGCCCGGTGTTTCGGCCGGGCTCGACTCAGCCGGTATTGGTGGCCCGGATAGCTTCGCGCACCAGTTCGCGAGTGTTGTTGGCACCAAGTTTCTGCTTGAGGCGCTCTATGTATGT
>JAQUZA010000099.1 GCA_028691595.1 Candidatus Rifleibacteriota bacterium | reverse complement strand
GGTCGGCAATATGCCTTACACCGGGGTAACCAGCATTACCAGTGGTGTAAATTCTGTCTTTATAAGCATCTTTAACTGGCACGATGCAGTTGGTGGTCATGAGAATCGGGCCATTGAAGCTGGCAAATTCAGTATCCTGTTTCCACCAGGCATTGCCATAGTTGCCATGAAAATGGCTGTATTTCTTGAAAACCGGATAGTAGTTGGCCGGCAGCATTTCGCTGTGGGTGTAGATGTCGATGCCGGCATCTTTGCTTTGCTCGAGTAATTCATGGAAATCGCGCAGATCGTGGCCGGAAACGAGAATGCCAGGCCGGCTGCCGACTCCGATTTTGACTTTGGTAATCTCAGGGTTACCATAGGTGGAAGTATTGGCCTTGTCGAGCAATGCCATGGTTGTAACAGCGCACTGACCGGCTTCCATGACCATAGCGACCATTTCATCAACGCTCAGATTCTTTGTGGTAGAGGCCAGGGCTTTAACTACGAATTTATAGATACTATCATCACGATGCCCAAGGACAAAAGCATGATCTGCATAGGCTGCAATGCCTTTGAGACCGTAAATGAGCAATTCACGCAGCGATCTTACGTCTTCGTTTTCGGTTGAAAGCACGCCAACTTTTTCGGCTTTTGCAAGATAGTCAGCTTTTGTGGCTGGCTTCCAGGTGGTGGCTTCTGAAAGACCGGCAAGACTTACACCAGCATTTGCAAGTTTGTTCTTGAGCGCATCTCTTACTTCGATGGCACGGTCAACCATGGCATAAAATCTGTCGTTGTCAAAATTGGCATTGGTAATGGTGGTAAAGAGGCCGGCACAAACGAAATCGCCGATGTCATGAGTCAGCATGCCCTTGGTAGCAGCCAGTTCACCCAGTTCACCGATTCCTTTGAGCACGAAAATCAGCAGATCCTGCAGATTCGCCGTATCAGGCTGTTTTCCGCAGACACCCTTGATTGAACAACCCTTGCACGCAGCAGTTTCCTGACACTGATAACAAAACATACTCATTTAGTCTCTCCTTAAAGTTTTAAACTTGAAAATTTCACTTCGTAAAAGCCCCGGTTAAGGGCGCGTAAACAATTCTCAACTAGTCGTTCTTCGAACGAATCATGATCAACAGCATTTTAAAACCCTCGCCAGGCAGCACAGCATGCGGCACATTGGCCGGCATGACCAGACCTTCGCCGGTACTGACCTTATATACGTTGCTGCCAACCTGAAAGCTCCCCTCACCCTCAATTACCTGAACTGTGGCATCGTATGGCGATTTATGTTCTGATATCCCCTGCCCCTTGGCAATTGCAAACAGCGTCAGGCTGCCGGCAGGCTTGTCGAGCAGTGTCTTGCTGACAATAGAACCATCAGCAAAGGTTACGGATTCGGCCAGATTGATTACAGTTTCCGGTTTCCACATTTGTGTCATTTTAACAAATTCTCCTTTTTTATGTCAGTAAATTCTGCTCGTTTTGATAATTTCGCCGGCAAGGCTCATTGTTACTTCATCAACAACCAGGCCCTGAGGTTTTGAGCGTTCGAGAGCAGCTTTTACCATAGCCGTCAGACCACCGCAGCATGGCACTTCCATGCGCAGAATGATCACGCGGGGGATATTATTGGAAACAAAAATTTCAGCGAGTTTTTCGACGTAGCCTTCGGTTCGATCGAGTTTCGGGCAGGCAATCGCCACCGAACGGCCACGGATGTAACGCCATTGAACATCGGGGCTGGTTGCCGGCGAACAGGTGCTGAGAATCACCATCTCACGATTATCGAAAAAGCTGGCACGGGTCGGCAGCAGATGCAACTGCACCGGCCACTGACTGAGTTCTGATTTCATCACCACCGGCATTGAACCATCTGCAACTGGCGCGGCGGCACTCTGGGCCGGGGGGCCTGATCTGAACATGCTTCCCGGGCAGCCACGGGGAGCCTGAGCGGCAGACATCTTCTGTTCGTGAATCTTGTGAGACTCACGCATCAGCCTTGCCCCTTCTTCGCCCCTGATTTCTTCAACATATTTCAGGGTGCGATTAAAATCGAATTCTTCACCTTCACGCTCGATTATTTTAAGGGCACCGGTCGGGCAGGTGCCAATGCAGTCACCAAAGCCATCGCAGTAGGTTTCCTTGACCAGACGGGCTTTGCCGTCAATGAGCTGAAGCGCGCCCTCGGCACAGCCGGTAATGCAGTTTCCGCAGCCATTACAAAGTTCTTCATCGATCGAAATGATTTTTCTCAGTGCCATGGTTTTTGCTCCTTGGATTTATTGTTTTCTTACATTATTATTATGGTCGAACTGACGACATTTAGCTTTGACTTAAGTCAAAAGCAGACTTTTTTTATTTTTATTGAGGTTTAATGCATAAAGCTCTTTTGGAAAGTTTCAGCAAAAGTGACCTGCTGCGGGAGATGCAGCCGGAGTTTCTGACAGCCCTTGCTTCTATTGCGGTTGAGCGCCGTCTGCCCGCCGGCCAGACGCTGTTTATGCAGCACCAGGATGCCACAGGCTTTTATCTTATCAATTCAGGCAATGTCAGAATATACCGGATAGGCAGCGACGGCCGTGAACAGGTAATTCACCAGTTTGGCGAAGGTGAAATAGTTGGTGAGGTTCCCGTCTTTGAAGGAACCGCCTACCCCGCTTGTGCAACGGCAAACACCGATTGCGAAATTATTTATTTTGGCCGCGACCGCTTTATTGCGCTGGGTCGTCAACAGCCCGAAATCTTTCTCAATATGCTCGGAATTCTGTCGCGGCGACTTCGCCAGTTCGTTGAACTGATCGATGACCTGTCTCTTAAAGATGTTTCTGCGAGGCTTGCCAAATATCTGATGCGAAATTGCACCGACAAAACAAAGAAGGTTGTCGAGCTGACACAAAGCAAGGGCGCGCTCGCATCAAAGCTTGGCACGATTCCAGCTACCCTGAGCCGCACCTTCAAAAAATTTCAGGAACTTGGAGTCATCAAAGTCAGCAGCAACAAAATTGAAATTCTTGACTGCGAAATGCTCGAAAGCATAGTTCACGGCGAAAAACCCGAAGCCCTTCAGGCCTGATTGAACGCACAAGTCAGGCAGCTACGGCGGGTTTTGCTGCTTCGAGAGCCGACTTAACCTTTTCAGAAAGTTCCTTCATCGTGAAGGGCTTTTGAATAAACTGCACTCCCTCAGCAATAACCCCGTGATTGGCGATGACATCAGCTGTGTAACCTGACATGAAAAGACATTTAAGATCAGGATAAAGCGAAGAAAGCCTGGCAGCAAGTTCACCGCCATTCATGCCGGGCATGATTACATCGGTCAGAAGCATATGGATTCTGCCATCAAACTCTGCGGCCAGGCTAAGCGCGGCTTCGGGAGCTGGAGCAGCAAGAACCCGATAACCGAGCATTTCAAGCATGGTTGTGCCAATATTGAGAATGGCCGGTTCGTCTTCGGTCAGAAGAATAGTCACTTTTTCATCCTGAACGGGCTTTGCCTCTTCTTTTGTTGCCAGAACAATACCTTCTGCCTGTCGAGGCAGATAGATATCGAATGTAGTGCCTTTCTGGGGGCTGCTTAAAACTTTAACGAACCCGCTGTTCTGCCTGACAATGCCATAAACAGTAGCCAGACCAAGCCCGGTACCTTCGCCAAGCGGTCGGGTGGTAAAAAACGGTTCAAAAATGTTTGCAATGGTGGTTTCATCCATGCCGCAGCCATTGTCGCTTACCGACAGAAGAACAAAGTCTGCAGGAGATGACTGTTCTGGAAACAAGGTCTGATTATATACGGCATCTGTCTTTATGGTTATTTCACCAGTGCCACCAAGGGCGGCGGCGGCATTGGCACAGAGATTGGAAAGAATCTGATCAATCTGCGCCGGGTCCATCTTAACTCGACCTGCATTGGCACCAGGGAGCCAGGAAAGATTGGTTCCAGGGCCAATCAGTGTTCTCTGCGTCTTAAGCATACCCTCTATCGTCTCATTTAGATCAAGTAGAATCGGTGTGACTGTCTGCTGACGGGCAAAGGCCTGAAGTTGTCTTGTGAGCCTGGCAGACCTTTCAGCGGCCTTACGAATCTCTTTTAGGTCTTCAACAACAGGCCTGGCAACCTGATCAGGCCTGTTCAAGGCCAGTTCGGTGCGCCCCAGAATTACTCCGAGCATGTTGTTAAAATCATGAGCGATACCGCCGGCGAGGCGGCCGATCGATTCCATTTTTTGAGCCTGCCGCAACTGCTCGTGAAGGTCTTCTTTTTCTTTCTCGGCCTTTTTGCGCTCGGTTATGTCCCTCACACTGGTAACAATTCCGCGAATCGATGGCTCGTCGAGAAAGTTCTGGGCAGCGGCCTCAAAATGCACCCATTCCTTTGTTTTATGCTTATGCCGATATTGAACTGAAACAACCCGTTCTGGATGAGCAAGAGCTTCTGCCCATGCCCGCTGAACCTGGGGCAGATCGTCGGGGTGTATGATATCCTGGATTCTCAAGCCCTCAAGTTCTTCAACACTGAAGCCGGTAAACTTTTCGGCAGATGGACTGACAAATTTTTGTCTACCTTCGGCATCGAGAACCACCAGTGAATCAGACGAGTTTTTCATCAGCAACCGCAGGCGCTCTTCACTCTCGCGCAGCTTTTCTTCGGCCTGTTTGCGACAGGTTATATCCAGGGCATTCCCGACATAGATAACAATCTGGCCTTGATCATCTAGAACGGGTGTTAAAACTGATCGAAGCCAGCGAACTGAACCATTTTTGTGAATAACGCGAAATTCGCAGCCGGACTCAGCAACTGTTACAGCTTTTTCAGCTTCGGCAGCCTGGATTTTCTGCAGAAAGACAGCGAACTCAACCTTATCTTCTTCATGCACCAGCCGCCTGAAATCGCTACCGGTAACCTCGTCATTCTCATGGCCCAGCAGGCGCTTCCAGGCCGGCGAAACAAAACTGACAGTCAAATTTGTGGTGAGAGCAAAAATAATGCTCTGGCTGTTATTGACCAGTGAACGATATTTTGTTTCAGCCTTGTTAAGCTCGATGAATTGCTGCTTGTTTTCAAGTGCCATCAACTGCTGCCGCTCTGCCATTTTTACAAAGCTTTCAGCAGCGGCGCTTATCTCATCGTTGCCCGTAAGAACATCACTTGAAAGCTGATAACTGCCCTTGCCAAAACCTTTCAATGCATCGGCGAGCAGAGTGATGCGCCGTGAAATACTGCGTGTTGCAGCAGTTTCAATCATGACTCCAGTCACTACCATAAGAATGCCAAAAACCATAACCAGCGCCCATAAAAAGCGCCGCATCGGTGCAGTTATCGAGTCTACAGGGACCAGGCGCACATATCGCCAGCCCACCGCCTCGATCATTTCTCCAAAAGCGAGATAATGCCTGCCTTTCATGGCAAAATCATTGTTTAAAACGGTTGTCGTGGATGCAACAACCCGGCCAAGCAGTTTTTCAAGCTGTGGCACCCCGGCAAGTTCAAGATTGAAGGCCTGGCGATCATTTTCCAGAAGTGATTGCCAGTTTCCGGCCAGAATGAAGTTACCGGCAGTATCGACAAGGAAATGCTGCTCATCTGGATACCTGGTTCCGGAATTGAACATAAAAGCCAGAACGCTGGTCAACTGCATATCTTCGCCGAGAACGCCAAGCCATTGCGACCCACGATATAAAGGCAAAACAGCACTGACCATCCAGGCTTTCCAGACCGGGTCATATAAAGGCGGAGTAAACCTGAGAGCACGTTCAGGGTTGGTTGCCTCTGAACCAAGCTGCACCCATGGCAACTGCGAAAAATCATGCTCTGGTGCCATCGCAAAAACAAAATCAGGCTTGGCGCGATCAAAAATAACCACGCTTCTATCGGCAGCGAGAAAATATACATTTTCAAATCTTCTGGTAGAAGCTGAACCGAAAATATCGAGAACCTGCTTGATGCGCAAATGATCAATTTTCTGACGCTCACCGGCCTGCGATGAGGGTACAGAAAAAACGCCAGCCTCAAGCTGACCATTAAAAGAAACTTTTCGGCTGCGAAAAATGCCATCATTATCAGCCTCAACCAGGGCAGCAAACTTTTCTGATTCGTCTGGTTGAACGGGTTTTTGCAGCTCATTTTCGATTAATCTGAGCAGAGACTTAAGTCTGGCTTCACTTTCGGCAAAGCGCAGGGTCGAAGCCTCGACCAGTCGGCCTGTTTCTGCTGCCAGAGAAGCAGTTTCAGTGTTTATTAAATCTTGACGGGCAAATAGAAAGATGACCGCCAGAGCCGAAACTCCGGTCAAAGCAATGCTTACAACAACAATCAACAACAACTTGCTTCTTACTGTCATCTTAAGACCTTTGGCGAATGGCAAAGTTAACTTGAATCAGCTGCTCGATTCACAAAACAATCAGATCGATGGAAAAAGTCTTATTCTGATTCGCGTCACGCCGCAACCGGTTCGCCCGCCTGAAACAACCTGGTTAAAACCGATAAAAATATCGTGATTAACCGGGCCTTCCCGGTCTTCCTGGCCGTCAAGACTGAAAATATGTGGCGATGTTACGGCACCATCGATACCCCGATCATTCTGCCAGACGAGTCGGTTATCAGAAACTTCAAAGGTAACTGTACTGCCAGGCACCGCCAGACCATTGGCAGAGGCTAACACTTTGCCCTTTTCAGGGTGTGAAGCCATGAAATCGTCGCCATACACCGCCAGATTACCTTCGAGAATTTGAGCTTCACCATCACGACTCTGATGACCGCCGTCACCACCATAGCCGTTATTGGATACCGAGTCACTGATGTTAAGGGTCCAGCCGCTGGTGTTTTCGCCATACAAAATTTCAATTCTGGCTCTTACCATCTCAGTGGTTTTCGGGTCAAGAGTCAGCTTAACCACTGCCTGGCCATTCACCGGGCCAATGAAAGTCTTTATTGCCTGGAGATTGCGTATGCCGATGCGGTTCTTAACCAGGTCAATTTCGCAATCAACATCAGCCGGAATCTCATCCAGGGGAATAGATTCCGGTTCTGGAACTCCATGAATATTGTCTGGCAATGGCCCCGGATCAACACCCTCAACAGGGTTTTTGTAAGTGCGGTCATAACAACCGCCATCAGTTTCATCTGCACTGATACCAGATACAGAGCAGGTCATCAATAGAAACAAGGAAAAAATAGCAACAGCCCTCAAAAGTTTAAGTGTTTTCATTATTTTGCTCCCACTGTTTAAAGAACTTCGGTCGGGTAACTCATTCAAAGATCAGCTTTTTAATGTCCTCGTCGCCCATCAGTCAGAACCATTCCAGTATTTAGTCTACCAATTTCCACATAACAGAACAAGTCAACACCACAACTACATGGGCAAAAGCAGTAAATTCATGGATTCCGGAGCGACACCAGGGATGACGAAAAAAAAATCGTCATTCCCACGCAAGGAGGGATCTCATCAATGCCAGCTTAGATTAACACTTTCACGGAGATGACACATGAGGAGGGTTATCAATATTGCACTCGCCAGGCTGCTGACCATTCATCATGCTTATCGGGAAATTGCTTTTTAAAGCTGTTGTCAAAGTCGGCAAAAGCGGGGTTTTTGTTCTTATCAAAAACAGATGACAACAGTTTCACAAGCTTTTCATGGCCAATCAGTTCGCCAATTCTGAAAAGGGCGAGTGAGCCCTGATAGTAAGCTTTAATATATAGAATCTGGTCATCGCCGAACGGGTGGCCCGGGATTGCATCCTGTGGGATCATCCGGTCGAGATGTTCGGTGAATTTAATCAACGCCCCCACCCGGCCCGGGTGCTTCATCCATACGGCATAAAGGCCAAGATACTGCGGTATTCCCTCGACCATCCAGCCATCTTGTCCGGCATATTTTACGCCAAACCAGAAATGGGCCAGTTCGTGTGCAATCACCATTTTTCTAAACAGATCGGCATCGTCAGCAGTAATGCCTAAGCCAGCCAGGCCGCTTAAGTCAACCCTGCCGCCCAGAGCACTTCGAGAAAAAAGAATCAGGTTGCCGCACGGGCTGCCGTTTATCTCACCTTTTGCCTCGCCTCTTCGAATCACACCAACTTTAACATGCCTGAAACCAGGGTTACCGAGCAATTCGAACCATTTTTCCATTGTGGTTTCAAGAAAACTCATGTAATCTTCATCTGCCGAGAAACCTTCAGGAAACACATATGCATAAGAAAAAGCCGCTGTTTTGCGGTGAACAGGCTTTTGAAATCTGGCGATCTGAAACTGCAGACCGATCGACGACGAAAACTCAGGGTCGAATGACAGGGCGCTGAAACCAGCGGGGAGATCAAACTTCACCTTGTAGAACGAACCCCTATCTACTAAAAGTTCAGGGTTGGGCGGGCAATTATTAAGGCAGTAGATCTCGTCGCCCGAGGCCTCGCTTTTTGGCGGATGTAGTGAAGAAAGCCCTGAGAATTCAATTTTCCAGGGTGCAGCTTTTGGCAGAAATGAGGGCCTGGTAAGCTGCCAGGCAGCATCGGGAGCCTGATCGACGCGATCTGTTGAAAACACAAACTGCTGCCAGGGAATCTCAGCAACCTCGACCCGGTCAATATGGCGGGGTACCGTCACAGAACCCTTTATAGCAAAGGTGGGGCGCGAAAAAGATGCCGGGCGAACGATCAGGTCAAAGCGCGGGGCAAAATTCCGGTTCAGTTCATTGGCGATCAACAAGCCTTGTGCAGAAAAAAGGCATAAACAGAATACCGAGAATCTGGCAATTTTTCGAATCATAATAGTCCTTCCTGTCATCTCTGGCTGGCATGAATATGACAGCCATTTTAACTCACCCTGGCAGCCAGGGCAAACTCGAAGAAATTCCGAACAATTACATTGCTATTTTCTGGCATTGAAGATTTTAATATTCGAATGTTAGAATATGAACTGTCATAAAAAAGGCAATTTTTGTCCGAAACCTTTTATTCATGGAGAAATTGAATGAGCATTCTCTTTATTTTCAATCGCGCGCCCTATGATGGTACAGACATCACCTGGAACTCTTTGCGGCTGGCAAAGACTCTGGTCAAGAACGGTGAGCATGTGCGAATATTTCTGATGAACGATTCTGTTGATCTGGCCCGCGAAAGCTGTAATCCACCTGCAGGATATGACCAGGACCTCAAAGCCATGCTCAAAGAACTTATAGCGGCAAAAGTCGAGGTTGAGGTCTGTGGAACGTGCATGGCTCGCTGCGGTATTCATAAAAACGAACCCTATTACGCAGGGGCAAACAGTTCTACCATGAACAAGCTGGCAGAATGGGTTTCAAACAGCGAAAAAATTCTGACAATCTAAAGTTGGCCACACAATTCTCATCAGAAAGAGTTAAGAATGCCATGTATCGCCAATGGTCTGACTTTTTTAAAGTATTAGCCCACCCGACGCGTCTGGCCATCATAGATTCTCTAAAAGATGGCACCAGATGTGTCGGAGATGTTTGTGAAATTCTAACCGTTCCGCAACCAAACCTTTCTCAGCATCTCGCGATTCTTCGCCGTGAAAGAATTGTCGGTTTCACCGAAGACGGAAAAAAGCGCTGCTACTATCTGGAAAATCCTTGCCTTATAAGAACCTTACTTGATCTGATCGGAACAAAGCTCGATAGAAAGCCGGAAAAACAGCCCGCATGCTGTAGATAGTGTTTTATATGAATAATAATCTTGATAACCAGCAAAATCCTTTCGAAATCCACGCC
>JAQUZA010000098.1 GCA_028691595.1 Candidatus Rifleibacteriota bacterium | reverse complement strand
CATTCCTTTTATGCGTTCTGCAAGCCTGCCCGAGCCTTTGATTACCCAACCGGAAGTCTGGTTATCAAAAGCTTTTTTTAGGCTGGCAGCCACTTCAATATTGGCCTTGACCTTGAGGAAGTCTTCTGAGCCAAGCACGGTTGAGCCGGCATTCAGAATTTCGATTATTTCACGGATATCGCGCAGACCACCAATATGAATCTTGAAACCGGCCTGAGAATAATCGAGAAACTCATCGATCTCGCCAAGCCACCCATTGATCTGGTTTTCGTCGGTAGAAGGCGAAGTGGTGACGATCTTTTCTTTGGCAGCGCGTGACCCGGCGAAAGATGCGATTATCGCCAGGATTTTATTGAATTCCAGGTTGTCTAATGATTTCTGTTCCACGGATTAAGAGTTTAATAAAAGAAAGAGAAAGAAGAAGAAAGATTTACCACGGATTAACACAGATGGACACGGATGGACACAAACAATACATGCATGAGAACGTTTGAACACGGACATGCAGGCATAAATACTAATCGGCAAAGATTAACACAGAAGAAAATAGAACGACAATTAAAACAATAACAAGGGGCAAACAACCATGAAACCCGAAAAAATATTTGACGATTGAATCATTAAACAATTAAATCATTCAATAATCGCATCATCACACCATAAATACCGGCCAACGAGCGGCCCTGACATTTATTCGACGGTTACGGATTTGGCGAGGTTGCGGGGCTGGTCTACGTCGAGGCCACGCAGATCGGCGACGTAGTAGGCAAACAACTGCAGGGGAACAACATTGATTATCGGCGAGAAGATATCGGAAACCCTTGGCACTTCAATTACGTGATCGGTAAGAGCCCTGATTTCCTGGTCACCCTCGGTGGCAATGGCAAGCAGGCGGCCTGAGCGTGCCTGAACTTCTTTGAGATTCGAGATGGTTTTGTCATAGAGCTCAGACTCGGTAACAATAGCCATCACCGGCATTTCATGATCGATGAGGGCGATGGGGCCGTGTTTCATTTCGCCGGCGGCGTAGCCCTCGGCGTGGATATAGCTGAGTTCTTTGAGCTTGAGAGAACCCTCGAGCGCGGTGGGGTAGTTCAGGCCGCGACCAAGAAAGAGAAAGCTTTTGGCATCGAGATATTGGGCGGCAAGATCACGAATCTGCTCGTGTTTATCGAGCACTCTTTCGATCTGCTGTGGCAGAACTTTCAGTTCGCGAATTTTTTCCTGGACATAGGCAGGTTCGAGCACTGAGCGGATCTTGCCGAGCATAAGAGCGAGAAGGGTAAGAGCAGTCAGCATGGCGATATACGCCTTGGTTGAAGCAACACCGATTTCGGGCCCGGCATGTATGTATACAAGGCCGTCAACTTCTCTGGTCAACGAAGATTCTTTGGCGTTAACGATACCGAGAACCTTGGCACCACGCTTGCGGGCTTCTTTAACTGCTGCGAGGGTGTCTGCCGTTTCCCCTGACTGGCTGATAGCGATTACCAGGGTATTTGAGTCAACGAGAGGCGAGCGATATCTGAATTCACTAGCAAGGTCGCATTCGACAGGTATTTTGACCAGGCTTTCAATGAGATACTTGCCGACACATGCGGCGTAATAGGCGGTTCCGCAGGCAACCATAACAATTCGCTGGGCGCGATAGATATCTGGCCCGGAAAGTTTGAGTTCTTCGAGGTAAATTTTGCCTTCTTCTTCTGAAGTGCGGCCACCGATGGTATTGCGAATGACCTGGGGCTGTTCGTAAATTTCTTTGAGCATGAAATGCGAGAAACCGCCCTTTTCGGCGGCAACCGGGTTCCAGTCGATCTGCACCGGGCATTTTTCAACAGTTTTGCCTTCGAGACCAAAGAATTCTACGCCCTCACGGGTTACAACCGCCCCCTCGAAGTTATCGAGATAAACGACCCGGCGGGTATACTGCAAAATGGCGGTAACATCTGAGGCAACAAAGTTTTCGCCGCTGCCGACACCGACGATAAGAGGGCTTTCTTTGCGCATGCAGATGATTTTGTCGGGATGATCGCGATGAATAACGGCGATGGCGTAGGCACCTTCGACAGATTTCACGGCATCGATGACGGCCTGGCGCAGATCCCCCTTGTAGCAGGCTTCGATGAGGTGGGCAAGAACTTCTGAATCGGTTTCAGAAGTGAAGGTGTGTCCTGATTCCATGAGCTTTTTGCGCAACTTCATGAAATTTTCGATAATGCCGTTGTGAGCGACCATCAGAGTGCTGTCGCAGTCTCCGTGGGGGTGAGCATTGAAAGCAGAGGGGCGGCCATGAGTTGCCCAGCGGGTATGGCCGATGCCGATACCTGAAGTCGACCCGAACTCATCGAGAAGCATTTTGCGGATGTTGCGCAGCTTGCCGATATCTTTGCGCACATGAATCTTGTGATCGTCGACAACGGCTATCCCGGCCGAATCGTAGCCACGATACTCGAGTCGGGTCAGGCCGTCGAAAATAACCTCGTTAGCGGGTTTGCTGCCAATATATCCAATAATTCCGCACATTCGGAATGCTTCCTTTCGTCAGTTGCTCTAGAATTTAACTTTGCCAGGCCGCAGATTGCCTTCGGCCGGCTCATTTGCGGCGGGGGCTTCACCGGACTTTTTCTCTTCGAGGCGGGCAATGCCCTCTGCTGCCTGATCGGCGTAGGCGGTATCTTTAAACTGTTCTTTGATTTCGTGGTAAGCGACGAGCGCATCGGCTTCCTGCCCCGAAGTTTCAAGAAACTGAGCATACTCGAACGCTGCTCTGGGCTGACCAGCCGAAAGCTCGAGGTATTCCTGAAAATACTCCTTTGCCTTATCGCTTTCGGCATTACGCAAAGCCCCCGTAGCCCGCAGATAAGCGACTTGTGGATGCTTCATCCGCTTTTCGACGGCAAGCAGATGCTCTTCGGCATCGCCGGTAGCGCCGCTCATAATCAGACCTTCGGCAAGAACCAGGCGGGCTTCAATATTATCGGGAAACTCGCGCATAATGCCGGCAGCTTCTTCGAGGCCGCGTGCCACGTTAAAGCTGCGAACCAGACTCAATGCCCTCAATGAGCGGTATTTCAGATTACCTGGCGAAGCTTCCATGGCCTTGGCGGCTTCTTCGGCGGCTTCATCAAAAAGTTTATTTTCAAGAAGAATCTGGGCTTTGGTATAGTTGGCTTCGGGGTTGCCGCCGCCGGCAGCAATCACCTTGTTAACCATCTCGGAAGCTTCTTCGATATGACCCTGAAATAGCCTGATCTGCGCCAGGCCAATACTGGCATCTGACACCTGGCCATCTTTTTTGAGAATCTTCTCATAAATTCCTTCTGACTCTTTGATCTTGCCCTGTTTTGCTACGACATCAGCAAGGTTAAGCATTGCAAATACGTCTTCTTTAATTTCGATTGCCTTGCGGAATTCTTCTTCAGCCTTGGCGTAGTTGTCGAGGGCCCGATAGCAGTCACCAGCAAGGAACCGGCTCTGAAAGCTCTTATTGTCGGCCGCCAGGGCCTTTTCGAAATCTTTTATCGCTTCGGCAAACTGCCCCTTGTTGAATTTGATAACCCCGAGGTGATGCAGTGCTTTGGCATTTGTCGGTTCTTTGGCCAGAATTTCATCAAGAATTATGGTAGCAGAAGCGTAGAGTTCTTCGTCAATTTTCTCTATGGCGATATCGAGCCTGGTTTTTTCTCTAGGGGGGGCAATATCTCTGGTCTGAGTGGCCAGAACCGGTTCATGCATGGTATCTACAGACTGGTAGCCACCGAGAATAACCTCTTTAGGCACTGACCTGACTGTTTCCTGTTGCTGTCTGGCATTTTGAGTTCGAGCGATTTCGGCCTGAAGCTGGGCAACCAGATCGGTGTATTGCTTTTCTGAGGGCTTGCGGCCAGCAAGGTTACGGGCGTGCACCAGAGCGAGTTCGCGGTTTCCCGACATTGCAAGGCTGTAAGCGAGATAAAAACGGGCCTGATCATGATCTGGAGACATATCTACAACCTGGCCAAGATAATCGGCAGCACCGCTGTAGTCTTTGGCAGCGTAAAGCCGCAACCCCTGGTCAAGGAGTGCCGGCACCAGGTCCTGACAATAGACCGTGGTGCAACTGGCGGCGAGGGCAAAACCAGCCGCAATAAGCAGATAGCGCCAGGAATTTTTTATGACTGAATTTATAATGCCTGTGTGATTCATGATTAGCTCCGGGTTTTGATTATCGGTGCAGCTTTTCAGCCTGCGAGAGCCGTCATAGCCTCTGCTTCACTACCAACCAGCTGCGCCATAAAAAACAGACCCGACATTTCAAGCACCACTGAGTGATGCTTATCAAGGCCCCAGGCTGCAATCTGGCCGGCAAAGTCATCGACAACCATGCCACTGATATCGAGCAGGGCCGCTACACCCGGGCTGCTGATCAGTTCAATCGACGAAAAATCGAGAGCAATCCGGCAAATACCGGTATCAAGGCATTTTTGAACATGGCTCTTCAGGGTGGTGCCACCCGTATCTTCGAGGTAGCCCTTCAGCCTTAGTATTTCGACCTGGCCACAGGTTTCCGCTGCAAACGAAAATTGTTGATACATCCGAACCTCCCAAGATTTATAGAGTCCTATACTACCTTATTCATACAGAACAAAACAAGCCCCAAAAATTCGCCAGCCGTATCTTCTGATGAGCCGAACCATATCCAACCGTCGATTTCCCCCACCCCTTCTCAATAAATTCCCTTAAAATGGTGTTAACTGTCTTCATCCGTGGGAGGTCTTCCGGCCTGCTGTATTAATTAAAATTTAAAGCCCGCAAGCCTCTGCTATCGGCGTTTATCCGTGTCCATCTGTGTTCATCCGTGGTAATCCTCTCTCCAATTCGTGTTTATCCGTAGACTAAAATAAAAAATGTGCCGTTTTAAGCGACACATTGAAAGGGAGTTAGGGATTTGGTTGTCCATTCATTCGGGTTCATCTTAAGTTAAAGTTGAACCTTACATGAACTTCAAAATTCATATCGACTCTAAAAGTTAAAGTGTTTAGTCTTTTTTTAAGTTTTTTTAAGCTTTTTTTTATTTTTTCGAAATCTTAAAGTAAAAAAAATTTATGACGATAGGAAATTTACCGGTTAGTTAATAAACATAAGAAATACTTCGGAGGTAAACTCGATGAAGAAAGAAAGCCTCATGACAATTCCTGAGCTGATGGACTTTCTGCAGGTAAAGCGCAACACTATATACACTCTTAGAAATCTGGGTTTGCCGACGGTGAAAATTGGGCGATCAGTCAGATTTCGGGCCGACAGTGTTATCAGGTGGCTGAGCGACCTCGAAAAGACCAGCAACTCCCCGGTCAACAGCATTATTCACGACACTTCACACCTGCTCTGAGTTTACCCATGAACGAATCGGCAAGGGAAATATTCTATCTGCTCAGCTTTTCTGTGGGAAGCGGTTTCATGTTGAGCAAAACATTGTTTGCGCTGTACAAGGAGTGGCAGAACGACAGCAACCTCGAAAAAACCCGTAACAGGCGACTAAGGCCCTGACAAACAGATAACAGAACGCCCGTGAGCAGAGCTCACGGGCGTTTTTAATTTGCTCAGCGTTCTATCGGTCAGAACGACTTGTAAAGACGGGTATAGTTCTGGTGGCTACCCATTACCTTTTTGTAGTAATCACGGGTTTCAGGCAGTGGTACGCGATCTAGACGCTCAAGCACCGGCAAACCGGCATATGGGCCTGCTTCGACTTTGCGCTGAATGTTGCCCTGACCGCCATTATAAGAAGCCGAGGCCAGATAAAGATCGCCTTTGAAAAGATCGGCAAGATAGCGCAGATACCACGAGCCATACCTGATATTCAGGTCGGTTTTCCAGAGGTGGTCTTTATGAAAACCCTTTTCGCCGAGCTTTCCGGCTATCCATTTTCCTGTGGTTGGCAGTATCTGCATCAGGCTCATGGCATTGCTGCGCGACAGGGTATCTGGCTTAAAGTGGCTTTCTTCACGCATGATCGAAAGAATCCAGAACGGGTCGATGCCAAATCTTTTTGAATTTTCTCTGACAGCCTGTTCGTAAACGATCGGGTATAGGGCTTTCCAGCCCCATTCTGGCATTTCAGCAAGCGATTTGTCAGATTCAAGGGTCTGCCGGGCGAGTCGTTCACCATAAGCCACAATCTGGTTATAGTCGTTATTAGCCCGGGCAATATCAATAATAGCCTTGTAAAGGGCGGTATTTGCCGGGTATTTGTCAGTCAGCCTGATCGCTTCTGCCCTGGCATAAGACGAGAAAGGGCTACCCCAGAGTTTTTTTATTGCGGCGAGTCGCTGCTGCAATCTGGTATCGAGTTTTTTGCCGGCAACATTTGCAAGAACAAGAGCCTCATTTTTTGCCTGGGGGGCTACCCACGAAATATAGAAAGAATTCGGGTATTTTTTCTTCAGCAGCTTGACTATACTCTGGCCTTCTGAAGACTGTGGGCCAACCGCCAGAGCAGAGTAACCGAGAGCATCATCAGCGCGGTGGTGACCCGGGAAGGTGCGGGTAAGAAACATAAAGAAAGGCACTGCCCTTGATTTTTGGCCGGCATCGTAGCATTCGAGGCCCATCTCATAGATATGAACAGGAAGAAGAGGGCCGACATCAGAGCTTTTTGCTATTCTCGCCATTATTTCGAGGGCCTGGGCATCGCGGCCAAGCTTAAAGGCGGAGCGCATCAGACGGTATTCGGCAGCTATAACATCAACAGGAAACTTCTTGAATTTGAGAGCTTCGAGATAGTCAGCCGCAGCCTGGTCATGTTTTTCGGCAAAATGACAGGCATCACCACGCAACTGGTGAGCAAGGGCCAGAATCGATGGCACGGCCTTACGGCCTTTGATGATGGCATCATAAGCCTGCATTGCCTGGGGCAGTTTTTTCTGCAGGCGCAGGTTTTCTGCCTTGAAGAGTTCAACGGCGGCCTGGCCATATTGACCGACCAGGGCGGCCGAAACGGTATTTTTCTTGAAAAATTCGCCGATCAGGTTTTCAGAGCAGGCCAGCAATAAAATTTCAAGCCATTCTGAGTCGATGAATTCATACTGACCGGGGTTCAGCAGGATTTTTTTCAGCAGCTCATTCGAAGCGGGAGCGGTTCGATAAAAAGGCTTATCAGAACAAAATTCACGCAGAGAATGCAAAGCAATACGGCTTTTTCTGCCGGTCTTCAGAAAAGGAAGCTCATGAAGCTTCTGCAGGGCGGTTCCGCGCAGCCACGGGGTCGACAACTGCCTGGCCTGGTTTTCGAGCTGGGCCACTGCTCCTTCGTCGGCTGTTTCGAGTTTGAGAAGAAAGTGGGGCATCTGACTCTGCAATGCTGTTTCACTATCTGGAAACCTTTTAAGAATCTTTTCATACAGCGCCATGGCCTCTGCCTTGCGCCCGGTATTTTTTAATGAATCGGCCTGCAGAAACATGTGCAGATCGGTGAGCTCAGGCGAAGCTTTGAGACTTGCAAGACGGCCGACAAGTTCGCCATGCTTTTTCCCGTTGAAAAGTCTGTAAAGCTCTTCGAGGTTACGGTCAAAAGATTGACTGAAAGCAGAGCCGGCGACACCTAGACACAGAGCAATAGCCAGAGCCAATTTTTGCGCGAACTTTAACTTGAAGTTTGAGATTTTCATCGGGTTCTCCTTGATAACTTACTTGTACCAAATTCTTTGTGTTGATTTCAAGGTTTATTAATGCCAGTTTTTAAGGCTGGGTGCGTTCTGCCAAAGTCCGCATGCGGTACCAATTGTCGTTGCAATTCAAAAAAAATTACGGTATATATATTAGATTCAATTTTGTCAGCCACTGTTTTAAACAGTATTTTTTTAGGAGAATTGCATGAAACTGTATACTACCGAAAAGATTCGTAACATTGGTCTCGTTGGCCATGGCGGAACCGGCAAGACCTCACTGGCCGAAGCCATGTTGTTTCACACTGGCGCAAATAACCGCATCGGTAAAGTAGATGACGACAGCTCCATTATGAACTATGACAGCGAAGAAACCAAACGCAAAGCCACCGTCGGCACTTCTCTTGCTGCTCTTGAATATAAAGACCACAAGATCAATCTGCTTGACGCACCAGGTTTTGACGATTTTCTCGGTGAAGTTTACAAAATTGCCGGTGCCGTTGATATGGCGATTGTCACTGTTAACGCTCAATCAGGTGTTGAAGTCGGCACCGAAAAGAACTGGGCTATTCTCGAAGAAACCAAAACACCCAGAATAGTTTATCTGAGCAAGCTCGACAAAGAAAACATCAACCTTACCAAGACCCTCGACAACCTCAAACAATTTGACAGCAAAATTACCCCGGTTATCGTTCCCTGGGGCACTTTTGATAAACTTCAGGGCGTCATCGACCTTATCGACATGAAAGCCTACGCTTACACTGACGACAAGGGCAAAGCCATCGAAGTCAAAGATATTCCGGCTGACATGATGGATTACGCTAAATCTCTGCGTGACCCGATGGTTGAATCAATTGTTGAATGCGACGAAGCCCTCATGGAAAAATTCTTCGACGGACAGGAAATCAGCCCGGCCGAACTTCGTTCAGCCATTCGCAAAGGTCTGGCCAAAAATGAGATCAAACCTCTTGTAAGCGGTATGGCTCTTAAGAGCATCGGCACCGAAAACCTGCTCGACTTTATCATCAACTGCACTCCTTCTCCGGCTGAATGCCGCGTGTTGCCGACCGTCAAAGCCGGCACCGAAGAAGAAGTAAAATTGAACAACGACCCGAACGGCCCGGTTTGCGGCTTTATCTTCAAGAAAATCAACGAACAGGCCGGCGATATGATATTTATGCGTGCCGTAAGTGGCACCTTCAACCCCGGCACCGAATATTACAACCCCACCACCGAAAACTTCGAACGCTTCAGTTCATTCGCAACCCTGCGTGGCAAAACCAAGATCGATCTCGAAAAGGTAGTCGCCGGCGACATCGTTGCCCTGGTCAAACCGAAAAACTCAACCCACGGGCACACCCTCTGCGAAAAAACCAACCAGATACAGGTCAAGGTTCCGGCACTGCCGATGGCAAAACTCACCTATGCCGTCAACCCACGCACCAAACAGGATCAGGAAAAGATGGGTTCCGGCCTCAATACACTGTGTGCCGACGATGGCGTTCTCAATTACAAATTCGACCCCGAACTCAGCCAGGGCTTGCTTTCGGGTCTGGGCGACACCCACATCGATGTTACTGTAAGCCGCCTGAAATCGCGCTGGGGCGTTGATGTCGATATCTCCAAACCCAAAATCCCATACAGAGAAACAATCAAGGGCAAATCAAGAGTTCAGGGCAAGCACAAAAAGCAATCTGGTGGCCGTGGCCAGTATGGTGATGTCTGGATTCGCTTTGAACCGCTTCCGGGTGCTGACTTTGAATTCGTCGATGAAATCGTTGGTGGCGCAGTTCCGAACAACTTCATTCCCGCCGTTGAAAAGGGTCTGCAGGAAGCCCGCCGCCGTGGCGTTCTTGCCGGTTTCCAGACCATTGGTTTTAAAGCCATCATCGACTTCGGCTCATACCATGATGTCGACTCATCAGAAATGGCATTCAAACTTGCCGCAACTATCGCCTTCAAAAAAGGTATTACCGAAGCAAAACCAGTATTGCTCGAGCCAATTTTCGAAGTAGCAGTCAGTGTTCCTGATGAATTCATGGGGGCCATCATTGGTGACCTGAACTCTAGACGCGG